>JAGUYV010000350.1 GCA_020061125.1 bacterium
AGGGCCACGGCGTCCGCAGACGCCAGCAGCGCGTTCCAGGCCCGCGGCTTGCCCTGGCTCGGCCCGGTGCCGTCCATGCCCACAATGGCGTCCATGACATTCAATGCCGGAACCATGCTTGAAAAAATGTCCACGAGCGCGGACGAAAACGCCCGGAACCGGCTGTGGTTGTGCGCGCCCTGGCGGTCGTGCGTGGTCATCAGCCCGAACAGGTTTTTCACCGCCCCCGTGTAAAGAGCCTGCATGTGCGTCTTCATTTTTGGCAGATTGATGAGCACATCCATGTCGTCGAGCAGTTTGGGCGTGTGGATGGCCGTGAGCTTTTTGCCGTCCGGAATGGCGCGTTCGCGGAACCCGGTCTGTTCGAGCAGGGGCAGGTTTGCGCCCGTGCGCTCGGCCACGGCGGCCATGCCGCATTTTTTATAAATGCGGCGCGTGTTGCCGATGTGGAACCCGCCGGGCAGGTCGCCGAAGAAAACCTCGGCGCCCTGGGCCTGGACCTCGCGGATCACCGCTTCGACAACCGCGGGGTGCGTGGTGATGGCCTGGTCCGGGTCCGCGGCAAGGAGCAGATTCACTTTCAGAAAAACCTTTTGTCCCTTTTTGACAAAAGCGCCCATGCCGCCCAGAGGGTCGAGGGCGCGCGCGAGCGCATCGCGGACCGCATCCGGCTCGTAGCCCGCGCATTTGATCAGAGAAACCTTGGCGTGCGTACTCATATCGGTTAGGCTCCTGCCGCGCGCGCTTTGTGTGCGGGCGACGGCAGCAACATTATAACACACCGCGCGCGCATCGCCCGCGCCCTGTTTGCCCCGGTGCGCCGTGCCGCCGTATAATAGCGGCGGACGGCCGCAACGCGTAGCGCGCCGGGGGCAGGGCATGGACATCACGACGCACGCATCCGTTTTGCGCAGCCTGGCCGCGGGCGCGCAGGCCAACGCCTACGGCGGCGTCAGCCCGTTCGTGATCCATTTCATAACATCAGGCATTCTCGCCATGATCGCCGTGTGCGCGGCCGTGTTTCTGGTGCTCAAGCTGTGGGCGCGCATACGGCGCAGGCCGTGGCTGCGAAGAGGCGCATACGCGGTTCTCGCCTTGAGCCTGATCCCCATCCGCCCATTCGCCGCTGCCCTGTGGCTGCAATACAAATGGCCCGTTATCATAATTTGCGCGTTGCTTACCGGAACTCATTTGCGGCTGAAGCGCGCGGGCGGCCCGGGCCTGTTTCAGCGGAAGTATCTGCTGTGGGCCATTGTCCTGTTTCCCGTGATCGTGTCGTTCACGATTGTGCGCCAGTACGCATTCGAGGCGGACAACTGCGGCCGCCTGGCGATGGACCGGCGCATTACGCCTTTGTTCTCGCTGTGCCGGGACGGGTGGCGCGAGCGCATCGTGCGCGCCGAACCGCACGGCGCGCCGCCCGCGCCGGAAATCGCACAGGACCCGCGCACCATCTTCCCCTCCGCGGACGGGCGATCCGTATATTGCGCCCTGGGTTATCAGGACCTCGAATACAAGCAGCCGCTCATGAAAATCCGGCGGCGCGACAACAAAATCCAGAAGGTGTATTACCTGTACTCGCCGTTCCGGGGCGAGTGCGCGCCGGGACAGGGGCGGTGCTTCGTGGTGTCGCCCATGAAGCGCGGCCTGCTCGAAATTGACGATGAAAAAAATGAAATTTCGCGCGAGGTGCGGCTGCGCAATTATGTGCCCCTGTTCCTGGGCCTGGACACCGCGCGCAAACAGGTCCTCATGACGCCCATGTACAACCGCCGCCTGGTGGACACCTCCGAGGATGTTGTGAACGAGACCGTGGCGCGGCGCACCCTTACGCCGCCGCACAGGGCCGTGCGCGCCGCGGAGCGCGAAAGCGGCGGGCTGATCGGTCTGCCGCACGCGCGCGTCTGGGTTTACGACTGGGGTGAGGGCCGCGCCTGGGGCCTGGAGCAGACCGGGGACTTCCCCATGTCCCACGGGCTGACCCATTACAGCGAAGAACTCGAAACCCTGTACGCGGTCAACGGCATCATCTCGTGGAATGTGTTCGCGGGCCGGCGCCCGCACCTGCAGATGAAAGGCGCGTCCATCGGCCTGTTCAATTTTCTCATGGGCCTGGGCGTGGGCAACGGCATCGCCGCGGACGCCGAAGGCGCGCAATTCTTCACCGGCATGCCCATGCACGGCGCGGTGTATGTGTTCGACGCGCGTGAAAACCGCTACAAGCGGCGCATCAACCTGGAGATCGGCGTGCGAGACCTGGCCTTCGACCCGGAGCGGCGCGCCCTGTTCGCCGCGGGATACCTCACTGGCCATGTGTTCGTGATCAGCGCGGACACATACAAAGTCGTGGACAAGATCTTCGTGGGCCGCAAGGTGCGGCACATCCACTGGGACGCGCGCGCCCGCCGCCTGCTCGTGACCTCGGCCAACGGCTGCCTGGAAGTGGATCCGTTCCTGTCCGGGCAATAATTGGCCTTTTTCCCGCGCCTGAATCATAGGCCGTGGATTGTGTAGAATAAACCCATGGAATTTGTGGCCACAAACGCGCAGCTTTTGTTGCAGAAGCCAGCGGGTCTGTTCATCTTGGCAGTGCTGGCGCTTGACCTTATGTTCTGTGTGCTCGCCGTGGCCTTGATCATCCTGTTCCGCATCAAACTGCTGTTCCGTATCAGAGAACGCCAGGGTCCGGTAAAAGAATTTCAGGAACGGCTTGAGGTATTCGCCGCAGGGGACGACAGTGCGCTGGATGAGGCCCGGGAACTTCTCTCGCGGCTGTCCCCCGGCGTCCGGGCCTCGCTTTTTCTTTCATACTCGCGTTCAATCTCGGGGCGGATGCGGGAGCAGATTGTGAGCCTGTTCTCCACCCCGAGGCAGGAGGTGCAGATCCTGCGCATGTCGCGGTCGCGTCTTTGGTCACGCCGCCTGCACGCCGTGCGCCTGCTTGAATTGGTTCCCGTTGAAAAGGCCGTGCCGTTGCTCGTGGGATTTCTGCGGGATCCCACGCCGCTGGTGCGTTTGCACGCGCTGCAGATGGCGCCGGTTTTTCCGCATGACGAGGTTGTCGCCGCAGTGTTTGGAATGCTTGAGGGGCCGCTGGCGCTGACCGGCTTCGCCGTCAAGGATGCGCTGGTGCGCATGGGGCCTTCGGTGTGCGACAGGCTTCACAAACTTCTCGATGCGCGCAGCAGCGAGCCTGCGCTGATTCTCGCCATAGAAGTGGCGGAAAGCGTGCGCAATCCCGGATGCGTGCCGCGTCTTATGGACATGCTGCGCGAGGGGCCTCCTGAAGCCGCGGCCGCAGCCGCCCGCGCGCTGGGCGGATTCCCCTCCCCGGAAACGCGCGACACCCTGCGCGCGGCCCTGACCTCGCCCCACGAGCCGGTGCGCTCCATGGCCGCCCACGCACTCGGGCGCATCATGGATCCCGCCGTCGTGCCCGATCTCGTGACCGCTTTTCCAGCCCCGTCGTTCAATGTCCGCTACCATTGTGCGGCGGCGCTCAAGAAACTGGGCGAGCCGGGCGCCAAAGCTCTGGCCCAGTGCCAGAAGCACGAAGACCCCTTTGTGCGCGATATCGCCTGGTATGTGGGAAATATGCCGGATTTCGCCATGACCTGGATCCGATGAACTGGAAACTGTTCGCCTTCTCCGTGCTTTATCATTTCGACTGGGCCGTGTTTTACTATTTCATTTTCGTCAACGGGTTTTACACCATGCTCCTGATTCTTTCCATACCGGAGCTATTCCGCAACTATGCGCTGTCCCGCGATGAGAATCTCAAGCGCCTGTTCGAGTCCGACGCCTCGCCCGCCATCACCCTGCTTGCTCCCGCATACAACGAGGAAGCCACGATCGTCGAGAGTTTGAGCGCCATGCTGACCATCGAGTATCCGGATCTGCAGGTCGTGGTGGTGAACGACGGCAGCGGGGATCGCACCATGGATGTATTGAAAACCGCTTTCAGCCTTTTCGAAATGCCGCCGGTGTTCCGGCGGCTTCTGCCTACGGCCGAAGTCAGGGCGCTTTACCGCTCGCACCGGTTTTCGGCCCTGACCGTAGTGGACAAGGAGAACGGCGGCAAAGCGGACGCGCTGAACGCGGCCCTCAATGTTGCGGGCACGCCCCTGGTGTGCGCCATGGACGCGGATACGCTCATCGAGCCGGACGCACTGCTGCGCATGGTCAGGCCGTTTCTGATGAAGGAAAACACCGTGGCCGCGGGAGGCACCATCCGCATCGCTAACGATTGCGTTGTGGACAAAGCGCGGGTTGTGAAAGTGCGCCCTCCGCGCCGGTTCCTGCCCGCGGTGCAGGTGGTGGAATATTTGCGCGCGTTTTTGTTCGGCCGCCTCGGCATAAACAGGCTCGGCGGCAATCTCGTGATTTCCGGCGCTTTCGGATTGTTCTCGCGCAAGGCCGTGCTTGATGCCGGCGGATGGCTGCGCGGCACCGTGGGCGAGGACATGGAGCTGGTCGTGCGCATGCACCGCATCCTGTGCGAAAAGCGCACGCCCTACCTCGTGGATTTCATCCCAGACCCCGTGGCGTGGACCGAAGCCCCGGAAACCCTCAAGGTGCTCTCCAGGCAGCGCGAGCGCTGGCACCGGGGCCTCACAGACACCCTGGCGCGGCACAGGATTATGTTCTGCAACCCCCGCTACGGCCCCATCGGCATGATCGTGTTTCCGTATTTCGTGATTGTGGAATGGCTCGCCCCGGTGGTGGAGCTGCTGGGTTATGCGGGCCTGGCGATAGGGCTGTACTTCGGCATTGTGGACTGGTTTTTCGCGGCGCTGTTTTTTGCCGCCGCCTACGGCCTGGGCGTGGTGCTGTCGCTTTTCAGCATCGTTCTGGAAGAAGCGTTTTACCAGAGGTTCCCGCGAACGAGGCACATCCTGTACCTTGTGGCGATTGCGCTCCTGGAAAATCTGGGATACCGTCAGCTCACCGTGCTGTGGCGGGTGAAGGGCATCGTGCGCTATCTGCGGGGGGAAACCTCCTGGGGGCGCATGGACCGTCGCGGTTTTAAATCTTCCTGATTCGGGATCATCCTTCACGGCAGACTTCACAACCAATAAAATATAAATGCAGCTTGGCGGTTTTCGCGGCGCCGGGGGGAGAACTGTGAACCAGGCGAAACATATCCTTGTCATGGACCGGAACCCGGCCGTCGCGGGCCGGCTCGGCGAATTGTGCCGCAGCAGGGGGTGGGCCATCACTGCCGCGGCATCGGCCGAACAGGGAATCAAGGCCATGCTGCCCGATTTGCCGGATGTGGCGCTGATCCGCGATCAACTGCCCGGCATGCCGGGGTATGAGGTCTGCCGCCGCATCCGCTCCAATCCTCTGTGCGCCGGCGCATCGCTGGTTTTTCTCTCGGGCGTATTCCCCAGAATAGGGTTTCTGAAAAAGTTGATTGTGGACATGAGCGTGGACCGCGTTGTTACAGCAGGCGATCTGGAAAGCGTGTGCCGGCATGTTCAGGCTTTGACGGATTCGCATGCGGAAGCGCGGGATTGGTCCGAAATGGCCGCACGCGAGGAATACCTGCTGTTCTTGTTTCGAAAGATGCGCCGCATCGAGGATTGCATCAGGAGTCTTTCCGCAAATCCGCTGGACATGGCAGCGCTCAAGGAACTGGTTATTGATGTGCGCACCATCCGTGACACCGCGGATGCCAACGGTTATCCCCGCGCCGCGGCCGAGGCGCGCGCCTGGGCGGAGGCCCTTAATGAACTTCTGCAGGTTGTCGTGGAAGGACACACGGACGCGTTGATGCGGTCACAGCGCGAGTCCTTCCCCGGCAGATTGCGCCGGATCTTCGATCAATGCCAGCAGGAACGGGGCCGCCAGCATCCCGCGTTTCTGTCGCACGCGGCCAGGCGGCAGCAGTTGCGGGGCGCAGATCAGGCAACTGCGCGACCGCCTCAAATCCTTGTGGTTGAAGACGATCCCGCCATTCAGAAAATGGTGGCTTTCGCCCTTCGAAACCGCGGCATGGAGTGTGAAATACTGTCCGACGGCATCGCCGCGCGCGAACGCCTGCTCAACGGTTTGCCCGCGCCCAGGGTGGTGCTGCTGGACATCAACCTGCCGGGCGTGGACGGGCTTACGATTCTTGAGGAATTGAACCGGTCAGGGAAAATTCGAGCCATGCGCGTGATCGTAATTTCCGGTCACACGCGCGAGGATTTCATAGTGCGCGCCTTCGATTCCGGTGCATACGATTATGTGACCAAGCCCTTCAGCATTCCCGTGCTGGTGCGCCGCGTGCGCCGCGCTCTGGATTGACTTCACATCTGCTTCGCCGGAAAATTCAATACAGGTGTTTCAGCGCCATGCCGTAGGAAAATCGTGTCCGGGAAACGCCCGGCGCGGTGTCTTCTTCCTCGTATCCGAACAACAGGCGCAGATATGTGTTGCGGGCGATGCGGCGTTGCCACTGCAGCTCCAGGCGGGACGAGTCGAGCCGCGCCGCATCCTGTGCCGTGAGGGTTTCCGCAGCCGCGGATCCTGCGCCGATTAGCAATTGCACATATTCCCTGTGCCCGGTTTCGCGTCTGATTGTGAACACGCCGGACAGGGCGTCTCCTGCGCTGTCCGGATTGTAGAACGCACGGAGAGCGGCCCGGTAATTGTCAAGGTATTTCCCAACGGACGCCGTGTGGATGCGCGTGTTGTCCGGGGAAAAATTCAGCATCTTGGTTCCTGCGGAGAACTCCCATCCTCCTGGTGTGCCGTGAAAGAGTTCGCCATTAATGTACGATGTTGGGAACAGTGCGTGTCCGGAGACCCCTGCACCCAGAAACAGATAAGTGCGCCGGGACAGCGCGGGGTATCCCTCGATTTCAAACTGCGTGGCGTTCTTGTCGAACCGGCGCGCCCGGTTCACGCGCACAAGCAGGCTGCCTCCGCCGTAACGCCGTTCCCATTCCAGAGCGCCCAGATGCCAGCCCGAGAGCGGCGTGTTCGTGAAAGCGTCCGCCGTGTAACCCAGAGTGAGGCTTTCTTCCGGCTCGCCGGAATGCGGGTCAAGGGACGCGCGGACGCGCTCTCGCGCCTTGCGATAATCCTCATAATCCGGCGCCAGGGCCAGGCCCTGTTCGGCAAGCTCAAGAGCGCGGCCGGGGTTTCCGGACCACAGAGCTGTGTCTATGAGCGCGCTGCGTGCGTCGTGATATTCGGGGGCCGCCGCAAGCACCTGCTCCAGTTGGATTCGCGCCGCCTCGTACTGTCCGTCCCATGCAAGCACGCGGCCCAGGAGAACGCGCGCGTCGTGGCACTGGGAGCATGTCTCAAGGATTTCGCGGCACATGCGCGCCGCTTCATCACGGCGATTGTCGAAAGCGAGTTGCCTCGCCTGCTCGAACAGTGCGTCCGTATCCTGCGCGCGCGCCGTGCCGGGCGCGCACGGGGCCAGTGCAAGCAAAAATAAAAATATGAGAACGGCAGTTCGTTTCATAGTCACCTTATTTTATACAACCAACAAAAGGAGAATGTTGCGGAGTGCGCAAAAAGTTCCCCTGCAGCCCGGAGTCACTGAATGAGCGCCTGCGGGAACCGGGGTTACTCCTGCGCGTCCTGTTCCTTTTTGGCTTTGGGCTTCATGAGCGGGAACAGGATGACATCGCGGATGGAGGCGGAGTCGGTGACGAGCATGGCGAGGCGGTCAATGCCGATGCCGAGGCCGCCGGTGGGGGCCAGGCCGTGCTCCAGGGCGCGCACGAAGTCGGTGTCCACGGCGTGGGCTTCCTCGTCGCCCGCGTCGCGGTTGGCCTGCTGGTACTCGAAGCGGCGGAGCTGCTCGACCGGGTCGGTCAGCTCGCTGAAAGCGTTGGCCAGCTCGAAGGTGGCGGCATAGAATTCGAAGCGCTCCGTGAGTTGCGGATCGTCATCCCGCTGCCGCGCCAGGGGCGAGATTTCCGTGGGGTAGTCGTATACGAATGTGGGCTGCGCCAGGTTCGGCTCCACGAAATGGTCGAAGAATTTTTCCAGGATCGCGGTTTTGGTGGCTTTGGACTCGACATCAATTTTCAGCTCGCGGGCCAGGGCGAACAACGAATCGCGGTCCGCGGACAGGTCCAGTTCCGGCCCGCCGAATTCTTTGACCGCGCCCAGCCAGGTGAGCCGCCGCCAGGGCCGGGTGAAGTCCAGCTCGGTTCCCTGATACATGATTTTCGTGGCGCCGCAGGAGAACTCCACGGCGTGGGTGACGATCTCCTCGGTGAGGTCCATCATGTCGTGGTAATCGGCGTAGGCCTGGTAGATCTCCATCATGGTGAACTCGGGGTTGTGCTTTGTGGAGATGCCTTCGTTGCGGAAGTTGCGGTTGATTTCGAAGATTTTTTCGAAGCCGCCCACGGCCAGGCGCTTGAGGTACAGTTCCGGGGCCACGCGCAGATACAGGTCAATGTCGAGCGCGTTGTGGTGCGTGATGAAGGGCCTTGCGAGCGCGCCGCCGGGCAGGGCCTGCATCATGGGGGTCTCGACTTCGAGGAAGCCCTTGTCCTGCAGGCGCTCGCGGATGGCGCGGATCATCATGATGCGCTTGCGGAATCCGTCGCGCACCTCGGGGTTGGCGATGAGGTCCAGATAGCGGCGGCGGTAGCGCTGCTCGGTGTCCTTGAGGCCGTGGTATTTCTCGGGCAGGGCGCGCAGGCTCTTGGTGAGCAGGTCGAGGTTTTCGGCCAGCACGGTGATTTCGCCGGTGTTGGTTTTGAAGACCTTGCCGGACACGCCGGCGATGTCGCCGAGATCCCAAGTTTTGAAGGCTTCGTAGGCGTCGTCGCCGACCTGGTTCTTTTTGGCGTAGCACTGGATGCGGCCGTGCGCGTCGGTGATGTCGAAGAACGAGGCCTTGCCCATGCGGCGCATGGCGGTGATGCGCCCGGCCACGGACACGGTTTGGGTTTCGGCCAGTGTGTCGAACTGCGCGGCCACCTCGGCGGAGGTGTGCGAGCGCGTGTATTTGTTCCTGTAGGGCTGAACGCCGCCGCGGCGCAGGGCCGCGGCCTTTTCCAGCCGCTGTTCGTAGATTTCGTCTTTTTCCATGAGAGCGGGGTTTCCTGGCGGGGGTGTCAGCGTTTGATGTCTTTGACGAGGTAGCGGATGCGGCCCGAGGGGGTCTGGGAGAAGACCACATCGCCTTTCTTGGCGCGCATGAGCGCGCGGCCCACCGGGCAGATGTCCGAGATGCGGCCCTTGGCCGGATCGGATTCCATGGTGGACAGAATTTCGTAAGTTTCCGATTTCTTGTTCTTGAGGTTTTCCACAATGACCTTGGAGCCGATGCCCACGCGCTCGGTGCTGATTTCGCCCTTGGACAGGACTTTGGCGCGGGCCAGGATGTTTTCCAGGTGCGCGATGCGGCCCTCGAGGATGCTCTGGTCCTTCTTGATTTCCTCGTACTCGGGGTCTTCGGACATCTCGCTGCCCTTTTCCACATTGGCCATGCGCTCGCGGATTTCGGCCCTGTGCTCGGTCTTGAGGTGCTCCAGGGTCTCCATCATGCGCTTATGGCCTTCTTCGGTCAAAGTGATAATGTCATCGTCTTCGATGATAGGCATCTGTTTCACTCCCTTGGACCCCGGCGGCGCCGGGGGCGTGTCGTCAAGAGCATTATTTTAGGCACGGAGCGCGGGCCTGTCAACGCCCGCCCGCGCGCAACTCTATTAATTGTAAAGGGATCGTTCCCAAATATCAGCAGGATCATTAAAATAAAGCGGTGTTCGCAAGCCAATGAAACCGGAGGCCAGCCATGTCCGACTACCTGTTTCTGACCGAAGAATGGGTGCAGCAGATCCCGGAAGCCATCAACACCAACGCGTCATACCAGAAAGCCGCCAAAAGCATCAGCGACCGCATGGCGTTCATCGTCAAGGGCAAACACCCGGCCGCGGACGGCGACGAGACGCACTTCTACCTGGAGATTAAAAACGGCAAGTGCGTGGACGCCGCGCGCGAAAAGCGCACCAAGGCCGATTTCTTCCTCACCGGCTCCTACGACAACTGGAAAGCCGTGCTCCAGGGCGACATGGATGTGATCAAGGCCGTGACCGCGGGCAAGATCAAAATGAAGGGCAGCATGCTGCGCATGCTCAAGAACGCGATCCCCACGGCCAAGCTCGTGGGCTGCTTCCAGACCGTGCCCACGCGCTACTCGTGAGCCGCCTCGCGGCACGCGCCGCGCATCAGCCGAAAGGATTTTCTTCCTCATGAAATGGATGCCCATGCTGTATTCACCGGCCATGGTGCAGTTCTGGTCCAAGCACTACTGGATTGATTTTTTCACCAACAACTCCGGGTTCGAGCTGTACGCCATGCTGTTCGTGATCAGCTTCACGGAATCGTGCTGCTTCATCATCCCGCCGGACCCGTTTCTGCCGCTGCTGACAGCGAACAGAGCGTTTTCCGGCCTGATGCTGATCTGGTTCGTGACCACCGCGGCGTCGGTCATCGGCGCGGCGTTCGGGTACTGGGTCGGCATCAAGGGCGGCCGGCCGCTGGTGCAGAAATTCTTCGATCCCGAAAAAGTCAAAAAAGTCGAAGACATGTACAACAAATACGACGCCATGGCCGTGTTCATCGCCGCGTTCACGCCCATTCCCTACAAGGTTTTCACCATCACCGGCGGCGTGTTCCGCATCCATTTCTGGAAATTCATCGTGGTCAGCATTTTCGGCCGCGGCATCCGCTATTTCATCTGGGCGCTGCTGGGCTGGATATTCAAGGACGCGGCCAACGCCGTGCTGCACCAGATTGACAAAGTCATGGCCATCATCATCCTGTTCCTGTTGAGTCTCGTGGTGATTATGGTGGTCAAGAACAAGCTGGCGAAGAAGGCCGCAAGCCAGGCGTAAAGGACGCTGTTCAGCGGTAGTCGCAGAGCTTGAGGCGAGAGGGCTACGCGTTCTCCCGCTTGGCTATGAGTTTGTCCCACATGCGGTTCACATTGTCTATGTAGATTTGAGGCGGGGCCAGGGGCTGTTCGAGTTTCTGCCTCGTGGGTTCGGAGATGGCGCCGAGCTGCACGAATTCGCGGCCGGCCTGCGCCACCAGCGCCTTGTACCCGTCCACGATGGGCGCGAGCATGGCGTTCTGCATGGTGAGGATGCCGCCGCCGCCGCGATAGATCTCGAACGCCAGGCTCACATTCATGTTGCGCGCCATGCGCCCGGCCAGCACGCGCAGCACGGCGAACTGGCTCTGCTCCGGGAATCCGCTGTTGGAAATCAAGCCCAGGGCGGGCCTGTGTCCGTCCGCGTCCCGGTGCCCTGTCACCCCGTCGGGCTTCATCTCGAAATGCGGGTCCACGAGCGGGAGGAGCCGGTCCATGAAATTTTTCATAATGCCCGAAACATTGTCCACATACAGTGGAGTGGCGAAGGCGGCCACATCGGCGCCCAGGTATTTCTCGCGCAGTTCTGCCATGTCGTCTTTGATGGCGCACCGGCCCGGGGTCTTGACCCAGCAGGACAGGCACCCGGTGCAGGGTTTGATCTTGAACTTTGCGAGCATCACGGATTCGGTGTCCGCGCCCGCGCCGCGCGCTCCTTCGAGAAACGCGTCCACAATCACCTGGGTGTTGGATTTCGCGAGTTTGGGGCTGGAGTTGAAAACAATGATTTTCATGGCGTGCTCCCGGTGCGTTTTTGATCCACGAAGGGCACGAATGGAAAGAGCACGAAGAAAAACCGGTTTCTTAAAAAATGGTCGTTGATGTGAAGCGCGGCCTAAGGCCGCGGCATTCGTGTCCTTCGTGCTCTTCGTGGATTAATATTTGTATTTCCCCCGCGCTCTCTGTGGCCTCCGTGGCAATCATTGCCTTTGGCGTTTCCTTCGCCGTGCGGCCTTGAGTTCGGCAAGGCGCGGTTTCACGAATTTCATGGCCTGCACGCCCAGCCAGATCAGCGCATTCACCGGCGCGGGCATTTTGGCGTAAAAGTGCTTTTTGTGGAATGTCCACATGGTGTGGTAGAACTGGTACGCGGCCGGGCCGGGGCTGGTGTCCGCGCACACCCCCTTGGCGTGGACGATGCGCGCGGCCGGGTTGTACAGCACCTTCCATCCCGCCTGTTTGGCGCGCAGGCAGAAATCAATGTCCTCGGCGTACAGAAAATAATCCTCGTCGAAGCGGCCGATTTGCTCGGTGACCGCGCGGCGGATCATCATGAACGAGCCGGACACCGCGTCCACCTCGGCCTCTTTGTCCGGGTCCAGGAAGGTGAGGTTGTAACGAGCGAAGAGCTTGCTTTTGGGAAACATGAGGCTTAAGCCGCTCAAGCGGCAGAAGGCGACCCAGGGGGTGGGGAACCCGCGGCGGCAGGCGAGCTGGAGGCGTCCGTCGGTCTCGCACACGCGGCCCCCGGCCACGCCCGCGTCCGGGCGCGCGGCCATGAATCGCTCCATCTCGCGCAGGGTATCGGGCTGCACGATGACATCCGGGTTCAGCAGCAGAAACAGATCGCCGTGCGCCGCGTCCATGCCCTGGTTCACCGCCGCGGAGAAGCCGCGGTTGTCAGCGTTGCGGATCAGCACGGGCCGCGCCGCGTGCCGGGAGATCGGGTCCAGGCTGTTGTCCGCGGACGCGTTGTCCACCACGATGACCTCGTCGTCCGGCCCCAGTGCGGGCGCGAGCGAATCCATCATGCGCAGGAGCGCGGGTCCGGCGTTGTAGTTGACGACGATCACGGTCACGGCCATGGGTCTTCGTTAAGTATAACCCGGATTTCTCACGAAGAAATCCGTGAAATCGCAATAACGACCGTACTGCTTCGTTATCACTGCGTTCGGGGTCGGTCACATACCTCCAGTATGCTCCCTTCCCACTCTCTTGTTCTGCCTTGCATTCCAGACATTCTTGCGATTCCTGCCCGCATTGGCGAAAAATGCGGGCGAAACGCGGCCGCGGGTGTTTGAGAATTCGCGCGCGCGAAATTCCCGCTTGCAGGTTTGCGCCCCGGTTCCCCGTTCGTGCGCAGATGCTATAATATGAGCCATGCGCGCATCAAGACACACAGCCCCGCATTTTCTCAATCCATTGCGCCGCGCCGCTTTATTGTGTGTGGCTGTTGCGTGCGTATGCGTCCCGTGGCGCGCCGCGGCACAGACCCGGCCCAACCGCGCCGCGGCCCAGGGCGTGCAGGTGTATGTGTCCTCGGCGCCAAACCCCGCATGGACTCCGGCCCAGGCCGTGGATGGCCTGCTCGATGTGAACCACGGCTGGATCGCGTCCTCGGACAGCGGGGCCGAGCCGTGGATCGCCCTCGAATTCCCCGAGCCGGTGCTCGTGGAAACCATCGTGTTTTATCAGGCCGGACTTACCGAAGCCGGGGAGAACCGGTTCGCGCGGCCAAAGCAGTTGCGCCTGGAAATGGACGGCGTGGAGCCGCGCACCGTGACACTCGAAGACCGCGAGCGCGTGCCCCAGCGCCTGGCCATTGACCCCGTGCGCACAAGCGTGGTCAAGATAGATGTCCTGTCCACTTACGGAGACGCACGGTTCCCGTTCCTGACCGGGTTTCAGGAGATCGAAATATACGAAGGCGCGCTGAATGTGGACGGAGCGCGCGAAGTCGCGAATCCCGCTCCGGCAAGTTCCGCGCAGAAGACCGCACCGGACCCGGTGATTGAAGAAGTCGAGGACACGGTTCTCAAGGCCGCGCGCGTGATACAGGACCAGCCGCCAGCGTCCGGCGGCGGCGCCCTCACCGCCGAGGAGCGCGAGCTGCTCATGCTTTTGCGCGAATTCACCGAGCGGCTCGAAGAGTACATGAAAAACAACTGAACCCCGCGGCCCGCGCGCCGCGCATTCCCGCTCTCAAGGAGGCGCACACCATGCCCAAACAGTACATCATGGCCATTGACCAGGGCACCACCAGCAGCCGCACCATCATCTTCGACCACGCCGGCCGCATTGTGAGCAGCGCGCAACAGGAATTCACCCAGCATTTCCCCAAACCCGGGTGGGTCGAACACGACGCCGCGGAAATCTGGGCCGCGCAGGAAAAGACCATCGGGCAGGCGCTGGCGCGCGGCAAAATCAAAGGCGGCCAGATAGCCGCCATCGGCATCACCAACCAGCGCGAGACCACCGTGCTGTGGGACCGCGCCACGGGCCAGCCCGTGTGCCCGGCCATCGTATGGCAGTGCCGCCGCACGGCACCCATCTGCGACACGCTCAAAAAACAGGGACTCGAAATGTCCGTGCGCAGCAAAACCGGACTGGTCATAGACGCCTATTTTTCGGGCACCAAGCTCAAATGGATGCTCGACAACCACAAGGGCCTGCGCAAACAGGCCGCCGCGGGCAAGCTGTGCTTCGGCACCATTGACTCGTGGCTGGTGTACAAGCTCTCTGGCGGGCACACGCACAAAATCGAAGTGTCCAACGCATCGCGCACCATGATTTTCAACATCAAAAAACTGAAATGGGACAAGGACCTGCTCGAAGCGCTGACCATTCCGTCCGCGGTTCTGCCCGAGGTGTGCGAATCCAGCGGCCCCATCGCGCTCACCCGCGGCGTGCGCGGCCTGCCCGACGGCATCCC
>JAGUYV010000481.1 GCA_020061125.1 bacterium
GCATTGCGGACGCCTTCACCGCGGCGGGCATGGCCGCAACAGCCGTGGACGATGTCACCGGCCTGCTGTGGGGCAAGCTGCTGATCAATGTGGGCATCAATCCGCTCACCGGGTTGCTGCAGGTGCGCAACGGCCGGCTGGTCGAGATTCCCGAGGCGGATGCGCTCCTCGAAGCCGCAGTGCTCGAAGCCGCGCGCGTGGCCCAGTCAAAGGGCATCCGCATCCCGTTCCCGGATGCCGTGTCCAAAGTGCGTGAGGTGGCCAGGCTCACGGCGCAGAACATTTCCTCCATGCGCTCGGATGTCATGAACCGCAAGCCCACGGAGATTGATTACATCTGCGGCGCGGTGGTGCGCGCGGCCGAAGAAACCGGCGTTCCCGCGCCCATCAACCAGACTCTGCTGCGGCTCGTGAAATCGCTGCATGTTTTTGACGACTGAACCAGGGCCGCGCGAACACAACATGTTGTTCCCTGCCCGATTTCCATGCCTTATGTTGCGAACTTCATGGAGCGGCCATATAATTGACGCGTGCAAATCGCGGGCGGCCGCCCGCGTATTTATTGAATAAAAGAGAGGGATACCGCAACATGTCCACTTACATGGATGCCCAGTTGTTCCAGACAGACCCGCAGATCGCCAAGCTCATGGAAGGCGAGTACGAACGGCAGACCACCTGCCTCATGATGATCCCGTCGGAGAACTACGCAAGCCGCGCCGTGCTTCAGACAATGGGCAGCATTCTCACGAACAAATACGCCGAGGGTTATCCCGGCGAAAGATATTACAACGGTTGCGCGTTTTACGACATGCTCGAAAACCTCGCCATCGAACGCGCGCGAAAACTCTTCAAGGCCGAGCATGTGAATGTGCAGCTCCACACCGGCACCAGCGCCAACTACGCCGCATACTACGCGTTTCTGGAACTTGGCGACAAAGTCATGGGCATGTCCACGGCCCATGGCGGACACCTCACCCACGGCAAGGATCTGAATTTCTCGGGCCGGTTCTATGAGTTCCACTCCTACGGCGTGAGCAAGAAGGACGAGCGCCTGGATTACGATGAAATCCGCTCCATAGCCAAAAAGGTCAAGCCCAAACTCATCGTGTGCGGAGCAAGCGCGTATCCGCGTACCGTGGATTTCGAGAAGTTCCGGGAAATTGCCGACGAAGTGGGCGCGTTTCTCATGGCCGACATCGCGCACATTGTGGGCCTCATCGCCGCGGGCCTGCACCCGGACCCGATCAAAGTTGCGGATGTGGTCACGACCACCACGCACAAGACTCTGCGCGGCCCGCGCGGCGCCATCATCTTCTGCAAGCGCCAGTACGCCGAAAAAATTGACAAAGCCGTGTTCCCCGGCACACAGGCCGGCCCGCTCATGCACCAGATCGCGGCCAAGGCCGTGTGCTTCAAGGAAGCCCAGAGCTTCGGGTTCAAGGAATACCAGAACCAGGTCGTGAAGAACGCCGCGGTGCTGGCCGACGGACTCAAGGACCAGGGCCTGCGACTGGTGACTGGCGGCACGGACAACCATCTGGTGCTGGCCGATGTCACGCCTCTGAAACTCAACGGAAAAGACGCCGCGGACCTGCTCGAAGAAGCGGGCATCGTGGTCAACTGCAACCTCATCCCCTTCGACAAGCGCTCGGCCATGTCCCCGAGCGGCATCCGCCCGGGCACCCCGGCCCTCACCACGCGCGGCATGAAGGAAGAGGAAATGACGCAGATCGCCAAGTGGATCGGCGAAGTGCTCAAGAAGCCCAAAAAGGAATCCGTGCGCATCGCCGTGCGCCAGCAGGTGCGCGAGATGTGCGAGCAGTTCCCGATCTACCACGATCTGCTGAACTGGCGCTGACCGGCGCGCGGCCTGCGCGCCGCAGCGCCCGGACCTTGACGCGGCCTCGTGGCCGCGGGGATCTTCGAGCCGTTCATCATGAAATGTCCCTACTGCGGAAACCAGGAAGACAAGGTCATTGACTCGCGCAGCATCAAAGGTGGCGAAGCCATCCGCCGCCGCCGCGAGTGCCTCAAGTGCGGCAACCGCTTCACCTCGTACGAGGAAATTGACGAAGTCGTGCGCATGGTGGTGAAAAAGGACGGCCGGCGTGAGCCGTTCGACCGCGCCAAGATCCGCGGCGGCCTGCTCAAGGCCGTGGAAAAACGCGAAATCCCCATTGACCGCATTGAGCGCATCGTGCACGACATTGAGGCCGAGGTGTTCCGCGACCGCGCTGAAGTGCCCACCCGCGACATCGGCGAACTCGTCATGCATATCCTGCATGAACTTGATGAAGTGGCTTATGTGCGCTTCGCCAGCGTGTACCGCCAATTCAGCGACATCACCGAATTCATGAACGAACTGAAAACCATGCTCGGCAAACCCGGCAAAGCCCCGGATCTCCCGGACAGCAAACCCCGCAGGGAAGACAGCGAATAAACCATCTGCCGGTCACGGCCGGCGGACCGCACGCTCCAGTTTTTTTTTGAAAAATCCGGGGGAGCGCACTCGCATTTCCCGGTTCCGCACCCGTGAAATGCGGCCATCCACATGTTTTCAACATGCGTTGTTTATAAATAATTATCCGGTTAAGCCGTTTTTTGAGCTTTTCAACAACAGGCGTCCATGAAACACCACAGATTGTTATTTAATTTAAAATGGGTACAATATATTGTGGTGGGGTACTTGACAGGGCGCAGCCGGAAAAGATATCATACACACTGTCGGCAGGGTTGCCGCCCGGCCGCGAACGGGACATTTTCCCCCCACGCAAGTGGGCCTTTGAATAAAAACAACAGGAACTGTGAACTGGGCGTGATTCACGCGCGGAATTTGCCGTGAGCGCACCCGGAAGCGCATGAGTCCGAGGGGCCATTACAAAGGAGTGTCAGCACATGCCTCACAACGCAAACCAGATGGATTTTTCGAGCGCCGATGGAGGGAATGGAGCCACGAAAACCGCCCGCAAACAGTCCGCGGCCAAGGATGCGGTTCTGCCGGGACTGGAGACGCCCATGCCCGCGCCCGCGCGCATGGCTCTTCGCATGCCTTCGGGTCTCGCTGCCATCAGCGACAACGCACGCAAAGTGCTCGAACGCAGATATCTTAAAAAAGACGACAGCGGCGCGGTCATCGAAACCGCCGAAGACATGTTTCGACGCGTGGCCAACAACATCGCGCAGGCCGACCGCATCTACGACGCGGGCGCGGACATTAAGAAAACGGAAGACATCTTCTTCAATCTCATGTCCAGCCTGGACTTCATGCCCAACTCGCCCACACTCATGAACGCGGGCCGTGACCTGCAGCAGTTGTCCGCGTGCTTCGTGCTGCCCATCGAGGACAGCATGGAGGACATCTTCGACACGGTCAAAAACACCGCGCTGATCCACAAGTCCGGCGGCGGCACCGGGTTCAGCTTCTCACGGTTGCGGCCCCGCAACAGCCGCGTGCGCAGCACCAAGGGCGCGTCCAGCGGCCCGGTGTCGTTCATGTCCGTGTTCAACAGCGCCACGGAAATCATCAAACAGGGCGGCACGCGCCGCGGCGCCAACATGGGCATTCTGCGCGTGGATCACCCCGATATCCTCCAGTTCATCAGGTGCAAGCAGGAAGACGGACGCTTGAGCAACTTCAACATCTCCGTGGCCCTGACCCAGGAGTTCATGGACGCGGTGGAGCAGGGCACGGCCTACAAGCTGCGCGACCCGCGCGACGGCCGCATCACCAGCGAGCTCGACGCGCGCGAAGTGTTCGACCTCATCGTCGAGATGGCGCACGGCAACGGCGAGCCGGGCGTGATCTTCATTGACCGCATCAACGAGAACAACCCCACGCCGCACATCGGCGCCATCGAGAGCACCAACCCCTGCGGCGAGCAGCCCCTGCTCCCTTACGAATCCTGCAACCTCGGGTCCCTGAACCTGTCCCATTTCGTCACCCCGGAAGGCGCCGTGGACTACGCGCGCCTGGGCGAAGTCGTGCATCATAGCGTGCACTTCCTGGACAATGTCATAGACATGAATTCCTACCCGCTGGATAAAATCGCGCTCATGACCAAGTCCAACCGCAAGATCGGCCTGGGCGTGATGGGGTTCGCCGACATGCTCATCATGATGGGCATCCCCTACGACAGCGAGGACGCGTACAGCATCGGCAGGCAGGTCATGCAGTTCATTGACGAAGAGTCCAAGGCTGCGTCCCGTGAGCTGGCGCGCGAGCGCGGGCCGTTCCCCAATTTCAGGGGCAGCAAGTACGACGAGCCGGGCGCGGCGCCGATCCGCAACGCCACCACCACCACCATCGCGCCCACGGGCACCATCTCCATCATTGCGGGCTGCTCCTCGGGCGTCGAGCCATTGTTCGCGGTGTCCTACACCCGCACGGTCATGGACAACGACGAGCTGGCCGAGGTGCATCCCCTGTTCCGCATGGCCTGTGAGCAGCGAGGCGTGTATAGCAACAAGCTCATGATGGACATCGCCGAGGCGGGCAGCGTGCGCCATGTGGACCAGGTGCCCGAAGACATGCGCAAGCTCTTCGTCACCGCGCACGACATTACCCCCGAGTGCCACATCCGCATGCAGGCCGCGTTCCAGAAGCATGTGGACAACGCGGTTTCCAAGACCGTGAATTTCCGCCACGACGCCACCATTGACGATGTGGAAACCGTGTACCGGCTGGCCTATTCCCTCGGGTGCAAGGGCGTCACCATTTACCGTGACGGCAGCCGCGAGAACCAGGTGCTGGCCGTGAATAAAGACGCCAAAGAGGCCGCACCCGCCGCGGCGCCCCAGCCCGCACAGCCCTCCGCGCTGTTCAGAGTGGACGAGCGCGGCTATCATGTCCCGCGTGAGCGCCCCTCTGTGACCAAGGGCCGCACAGAGCGCATTATCACCGGCTGCGGCAATCTCTATGTAACTATCAACGAAGACGAAAACGGCCCGTGCGAAGTGTTCACGCAGATGGGCAAGAGCGGCGGCTGCGCCGCGTCCCAGTCCGAGGCCGTGTCCCGTCTCATTTCCCTGTGCCTGCGCTCGGGCATTGACCCCAAGCAGATCGTCAAACACCTGCGCGGCATCCGCTGCCACACCCCGTCCTGGCAGAACGGCGGCATGATCATGAGCTGCCCCGACGCCCTGGGCCTGGTCATGGACCGCTATCTGCGCTGGGCCGAAAAGAATCCCGCCGAGGCCGCGGCCCCGGAACAGCAGCAGTCCATGGCGGCCATGGCCGAGAAGATCAGTTCCACGCTCGAAGCGCGGGACCAGATGGTGGGCGCCTGTCCGGATTGCGGTGGGGCCGTGGAGCACGATTCCGGGTGCATTGTGTGCCGCATCTGCGGGTTCTCGAAGTGCTGAAGCCTGATCCGGGGGCGAGACGGCCGTCATGGCGCAAAATGTGATTTCCGTCAAAGGGCGGGAAATTCCCGTCAACATCACCATCGAGCGGCGAAACAACGCCACCGTGCGCTTCGGCAAAACCGGCGTCAACATTCGCATTCCCGGGCATGTTTCCAGAAAAGACAAGAAAGCGTTGCTAAAACAGTTCACGGCCTGGGCGCGCGCGGAGTTGCAGGCCAATCCGCAACTTTTGGCCCAATACCACATCTCTCCCCCCGAATACCGCGAAGGGGCCATGCTACGCATCAGGGGCCAGATCTTCATTCTGCGCAAATTTATTGTGAACAAAAAGACCGGCGCGGCGTGGCTTGACGGCGATGAATTGCTGTCGCCCGCGGAAGCCCGGCTTCGGGGCATCCAGTCTCCGCCAGTGAACATTCTCATGGAACTGCCCGCGCATTTTTCCGATGACGAGCGCAACGAAATGGCGGACGGTCTGATCAGCCTGTGCATGGGCGACTTCTTCATAAACGAAATTGCCGGCCGGGTGCGCGAACTCAACGACCGGCATTTCGGCCACTGCATCCGGTCCGTGCGCCTCAAGAATGTCAAAGCGCGCTGGGGCAGTTGCTCCGCGGCTGGTAACCTGAACTTGAGCACGCGCCTTTTGTGCGCTCCGCCCGAAGTTGTGGACTATGTCATCATTCACGAACTGGCGCATGTGGGCCTGTACAATCACTCGAAAAAATTCTGGGACCGCGTGCGCGAGGTCATGCCCGATTACATGGTTCACAGCCAATGGCTCAAAGACAACGGCGAGAAATGCTCGTTCGAGCAGTGCATCTGCGGGTATGCGCCGCCCGTGCGCGCCGCCGCATGCGCACGCCATGATGCCGATGATGCCGCTCCGGCCGCTTCTCCGCGGCAGGACGACGCGCAGGAACCGCCACCCGGTTACATAGAACGGCAGATATCGCTTTCCTTTGATTTTGAATAGTTCCGCGGTGCGGGTTGAGGGGCTACGGGGTGCGGTGCGACGCCGCGGGAGCGGGTTCGCCCGCGCGCTCGTGCGCGCCGCACACTTCGCGCACAAACCCGAGCATGGATGCGATCATGTCCCGCGCGAACAGGAAGATGCCCACATGGCCGCAGGGCAGCCAGGTCACCCGGGTCACGCCCCATTGTGCGGTGATGCGCTCCACATTGTCCGCGGGAATCAGCAGGTCGTAACGGCCGGCGATGTAGTGGATGCGGTCCGGAGACAGGCGCGGCGCGAAGCTCGAAGGGGTGATGATGCGCCAGGCGTCTTCGGCCATGTCCGGGGTCACGCCTGCGGCGTTGAAATCGCGGATGATGGTGCGGCCCACCACGCTGTCCCACATGCCCCGGATCAAGTCTCCGCCGGCGATGATGGGGATGGCGAAGTCAATGCGTGAGTCCGCGCACAGCACCAGGCCCGTGATGAATCCGCCGAGGCTGAACCCGCTCACGCCCACGGGGCCGCTGTACCGGGCGCGCGCCCAGGTGATGAGGGACCGCACATCGCACACGGACTGGCGGAACGCGGCCACGGTCTGCTCCAGATCTCCGTTCAGCATCAGATCACCGTCCGCCGTGCCTTTGGGCCTGCGGCTGCCGTGGTAGGGCTGGGTCATCAGAATGCAGGTCACGCCGCTGCGGGCCAGAATCCAGCCGAGCAGCCAGTGGTAAGGCGTGTGCACGCCCCATTCGCGCCAGCCGTGCATGAGAATCAGCGCGGGCGCGGCCGCGCCCCCGTGCATGGCCCGCGCCTCGAACACGCGCCCCGTGACCGTGTCGTTGCACGCGTGCTCCGACTGCGATTCGCTCCGGAACTCATAGTCGAAAATACGGATGCCGCCGCGCGAGCGCTCGTTCGACGGCTTCATGTCCGGCGCGGCCAGCCCGCGGTCGTAGAACAGTTCCGGGCGCTCGAAATACTCGGGCCTGTTGCATTCGGACAGGTCCGTGTTCGCGCTCAACATGGGGGTGCGCGCGCTGACTTTGTGCTCCAGGCCCGTGACAAGAATGTCTATGGCGTTTGCGATGAATTTGAGGAGAGCCTGCAGCATGGGTTGCGTTGCTTTCCGTCCGGGCCGGCCCGGACTGTAGTCATGCATAGTATAGCAAAGCGCGGCTGCTCGACACAGGCTTTGATGTACATCGGCTTTTTCCCCAAGCGCTGCGTGAAACATGTTGCTCGCCCGCTCTGTTATAATTTTAGAATCGAGGTGCAAACATGGCTGCGCAAACCGCGGGACAACAGGGCAGGGCGCTCATTCCTCTCAAGGGCATGCATTGCGCATCGTGCGCGGCCAACATCGAAAAGCATCTGAACGCCATGCCTGGCGTCACCGGAGCAAGCGTGAATTTCGCGTCCTCGGAAGCGTCCGTTGGATTCGACTCCGGCAGTGTTGGCCTGCGCGATATTGTGCGCAAAATCCGATCCCTCGGATATGAAGCGCCCACGGAAACCGCCGTGCTGGACATCAAGGGCATTTCCTGCGCTTCGTGCGTGAACCGCATTGAAACCGCGCTCAACAAAGCGCCGGGCGTGGTTCGCGCGGCCGTGAATTTTGCGCAGGCCCAGGCCCTGGTGGAATTCCTTCCGGGCGCAGCGACAGCGGCGGAACTCGTGAACGCCGTGGACCGCGCGGGCGCATATACCGCATCGGTTGCGGATCAGACAAACGCCGAACAGCAGCCGGGCGCCCAGTTTGAGGAAGAATTCCGCAGCAACCGTTCGCGGCTCATATTCGCGGCCGCATTGACTCTGCCCGTATTCGTGCTGGGCATGGGGCACATGGTTGGCGTTCACAGCTTCAACAGGCCCTGGGCGCACTTCACCGCTCTGGTTCTGTCCACGCCCGTGCTGTTCTGGTCGGGCGCGCAGTTTTTCACCGGGTTCTGGAATTCGCTCAAGCACCGCACTGCGGACATGAACACGCTTGTAGCCGCGGGCACGGCGTCGGCTTATTTATATAGCGCCGCGGCCACGCTCGCGCCTTCGGCCCTGGCCCGCGCGGGCATTGAGCCGCAGGTGTATTTCGAGACCGCTTGCATGATCATCACGCTCATCCTGTTTGGTCGCATGCTCGAGGCGCGCGCCAAGGGGCAGACTTCGGACGCGATTCGCAGGCTCATGGACCTGCGTCCGCGCACCGCGCGCGTGTCGCGCGACGGGCGCGAAATGGAAATCCCGGCGGATGAGTTGCGCGAAGGCGAGGAATTTATCGTGCGGCCGGGCGAGAGCTTCCCCGCGGACGGCGCGGTTCTCGACGGGCGGTCCGCGGTGGATGAGTCCATGGTCACGGGTGAAAGCATTCCGGTTGACAAACAGCCCGGGGACATGGTTACCGGCGCGACGGTCAAC
>JAGUYV010000037.1 GCA_020061125.1 bacterium
CTCATCCGGCCGCGCGCCGAATTCTTCCAGAGCGGCCTGAAACAATTCCGGCCGGGGTTTGTAACTGCGCACATTCTCCGATGTAAACACCGCGTCGAAGTCCGCTCCGAGGCGCGACAGGCAGATGTCCATCTCGAAATTGTCCGAGTTGGAAACGATGGCGGTTCTGTAACTGCCGTTGAGCGCGGCCAGCACGGGCGCGGCTTCGGGAAACGGCGGCGCCGACGCCACCAGGTCCTTCCAGATTTCTATGCCCGCGCGCGCATCGTAACGCACCGCTTCGAAATGCCGGAATGTGCGATCCAGGCAGTCCTCGAACATGTCCCACTGAAGCCGGAACGGGCCGTCCGCGCTCCACTGCTCCACGATGAACACATCCCACTGCCTGTGAAACGCCTCAATATCTATGCCCGTGATGTTCTGGGATTCCAGGATGCGGCGCACGGCCACGGTGTGCGTGTCTTTGGTGTCGAACAGGGTGCGGAATGCGTCGAACAAAAGCAGCTTGAGCACGAAATCTTCTCCGGCGCGGCATTGCGGTTATGGATCAGTTTAATGAAAGAAACGCGATGGGCAAACAAAAACCGGAGGCGTTCAGCTCTTGAAACACCCTTAAACTTCACTCAAAAAATGCAAGCGAAGCAAAAAACAGGGACTGGGAACGCGGTGTTTTTCCGCGTGCCTGTACCTGCTTTTTGCGGTCGCCTGGCACTTTCAACAGGCCTGCGGCCGCTCACTCGCGCCCGAGGCGCTCGTAGTCCTTGATCCAGCCTTTTTTCAGGGCTTCTTCATACAGATCCCGCCAGTCCCCGGCCGTGTTTTTTCCGGGAGCGGCCCAGCGGCCGTCTGAAATCTTGAAATACTCGCGGAACCTTGCGAAAGCCTTGTCCCGGTGCAGCGCGAAGAGAATGGTCTGCACCCTTTCCCTTTTCTTGCCCGTGAGGTTTTTGCCTGAAACCATGATGGCGTTGGTCATAGCCGGTGCGCAGGCCAGGGCGCGCACGCGGCTGCCGAACGGGCGCACATTGCGATCCCGCTCGATGTAACCGGCGTAATTTTTTTCCAGAACGATGGCGTCCACTTCATGAAGCACAAGGGCCAGGGCCGCGGATTCCCGGGTGATCTCCTCGTGCGACCCGAAAAAGTCCGCGGGCTGGAACGGATAGTCCTGCTTTTCGAAAATCTTGTTGAGCACGACCCATGCGCCCTCGTCGGCGAAGGCCACGCGCTTGCCGATCAGGTGGTCCAGGGTGCGGGCGCCGTTGTCGCGGCTTACATACAGGCAGGTCTGGGACGCGGATTTCCCCGCGGCTTGATATACGGCAATGGGGGTTACGGCCGTGTTGCTGTTACGGGCCTTGTGCCGGGCGTACTGGTACGGCGGGAGCCACGCCATGTCCGCCTGCCCGCTGTTCAGAGCGCGCGTCACTTCGTTCCAGTCCCGGTACATTTTCATGTCCACGGTCACATGGTATTTTCCGCGGATGGCTTTTTTGAGGTCCGAAAACTCGCTTATAATGTCGGAAGCCCCTGCGCCAAGAAGGGAAATGGGCATATTGATGGCGAACACGACCTTTTGTCCGTTCTGGGCCAGAGCCGAATTCCTGCCCGGCGCGGCCAGCGCCGCAAGCAGCGCCGCCGCGCACACGGCCCAAAACAACTTCACTGTCCGCTGTTTCGCCATGATTGCGCCGGTTCCGTCCTTTTCCTTATCATGTGGATCCACAGGTAACGCTAACACAGAGACTTCTTCCGGGGCACGCACATATTTTATGTCACCGGACAAATTTTTGTAAAGAACATCTCGTTATTATGCTGCGGGACAAAATGCGATTCAGCATCATTACGCGCCTGACCCTGGTGTTTTCGCTCCTGGTGCTTGGCACCGCGCTCATGATGTATTTCGGCGTGCAGATGCGCTCCGAGCGCCTGCGCCAGGCCTACCGCGCCGAGAGCATGCGCTTTGTGGTCAGCGCCATTTCCTTCGGCATCCGCAATTATGTGGTCACCGACGACGCGGATCTCATCGGACAGGTGGTCTCCGAGACCCTCAACAAAACCATGGACCCTGCCATCGTCATCACACGGGTCCATGTGCGAAACGCCGATCACGAACCCGTTTACGATTACTTGAATCCCCAGATATCCAAAGAAGCAACCAAAGCCGTTTCCTCGGAAATCATCCACGAAAACAGCGAGACCGGAGAGCAGACGCCCATCGGCGTGATCCGGCTCGAGTATTTCGCGCGGGACGCGGCCGAGACCGACAAGACCCGCCAGATCATCACCATCGGCCAGACCATCGGCTCCATGTTCCAGGTCTTCTACCGCAACAAGACCCTTTTCCAGGCCAGCGAACTGATCAGCGCCATGAAGCAGGACCCGGACATCATGTACTGCCGCATCACGGGCAAGGACAATGTGGAGCATTTCCGGTATCCGGAGAAGCCGGGGCCGGTGGAAACGCACATCACCGCGGAGCACGCGCGCCGCGCCCTGGCCGTGAGCCACGCCAGCCCGCTGGTCATCCAGAACATCACCGAGACCGGCCGCGCGGGCAAAATCATCGAGGTGTCCATGCTCATCGAGCAGGGCGACGAGAAAATGGGCGTGGTGCGCATCGGCTACTCCATGAAGGACTGGACGCGCCGCATCGAGAGCACGCGCCGCAATGTGTCGCTGATCATCGTGGGCCTCACCCTGCTGGCCA
>JAGUYV010000210.1 GCA_020061125.1 bacterium
AAGATCATGGAAATTCTGAAAAGCAACTATCGCCCGCCCGCGATAGAGGAGGAAAACCGCGCATGACGCAGATCGGCGGCATCACCATCACCGTGAACGGAGAAACGCGCGCCGTGCCCGCGGGCTTGAGCGTGAACGGCCTGCTCGACCATTTCGGAATCAAACGCGCCACCGCCATCGTGGAACACAACCGCGAGGTGCTGGACAGAAAGCTGTTCGACGATACGCTCGTGCAGCATGGCGACACGCTTGAGATCGTGCGTTTCGTGGGCGGCGGATGACGCCCGAAATGCCGTTCAAGCAACACTGAAAGCGGCGGAAATCCTACATCAGCAACCCGGGAGGTTGACAATGCAAGACGAAAAGCTCAAGATCGGCCCGCACGAATTCTCGTCCCGGTTCATGATCGGCACGGGCAAGTACGACACATTCCCGCTGATGAAGGAGGCGCTGGAAGCGTCGGGTTCGGAGATCGTGACCGTGGCCGTGCGGCGCGTGAACCTGGACAATCCCAAAGAGGAGTCCCTGCTGGACTACATTCCAAAGAACATGACCCTGCTGCCGAACACCGCGGGCTGCGCCACGGTGGACGAGGCCGTGCGCGTGGCGCACATGGCGCGCGCCGCGGGCATGACCAAGCTGCTCAAGCTCGAGGTGATCAACGATCCCGAGACCCTGCTGCCTGACATGGTGGGCACCATCGAGGCCACGAAAATCCTTGTCGAGGAAGGGTTCGTGGTCATGCCCTACATGATGCAGGACCCGGTGTCCGCAAGCCGTCTGGTGGACGCTGGCGCGGCCGCGGTCATGCCCCTGGCGTCGCCCATCGGCTCGGGCCAGGGGTTCATTGATTTCAGTTTCATCAAACTGATCGTCAAGCGGTTCAAAGGCGTTGTGCCCATCGTGGTGGATGCGGGCCTGGGCGCGCCCAGCGACGCGGCGCTGGCCATGGAAATCGGCGCGGACGCGGTGCTCATCAACACGGCCGTGGCCAAGGCCAAGGATCCGGTTCTGATGGCCAGAGCCATGAAGGCGGGCGTGGAAGCGGGCCGCATGGCGTATCTGGCCGGGCGCATTCCCAGGGTGGAATACGCCACCCCCAGCAGTCCCACGCAGGGCGTGGTCAAGTAATCCGGCCGCACGCCTCTTATGATAGAAAACAGACTAACAACGCCGTGCAAGTCGCGGCGCACTGGAGCATGACATGACACTGATTGACAAAGCGCGCAGGGGACAGGCAACCCCGGCCGTGAAACAGGTTGCCAAAAAGGAAGGCGTGGATGTGAAATGGCTCATTGGCGAAATCGCCGCGGGCCGCGTCAGCATCCCGGCCAACAATAACCGCAGGGGGCTGGACCCCGAGGGCGTGGGCGCGGGCCTGCGCACCAAGGTCAACGCCAACATCGGCACCTCGCGCGACCGCTGCGACATTCGCTTCGAGAAGAAAAAGCTCGGCGCCGCGATCGAGGCCGGAACCGACGCGGTCATGGACTTGAGCACGGGCGGCGATCTGCGCGCAATCCGCCGCGCCATTCTGGACGCCTGCCCCAAGCCCCTTGGCACAGTACCCATTTATGAGTTGCTCGTGAGCAATCGCAGCAAGTGCGCGGACAAGATACACATTGACATCGAGGAGCTTTTTGACATCATCGAACATCAGGCCGAGGAAGGCGTGGACTTCATGACCATCCACGCGGGGCTGACCTTCAAGGCCGTGGAGCTGCTGCGGCAGAAGCCGCGCGTATGCGGCGTGGTGAGCCGGGGCGGGTCCTTCTTGGCCGCGTACATGGCCATTCACAACTGCGAGAACCCGCTGTATGAGAATTTCGACCGGCTTTTGAAGATCTGCCGCAAACACGATGTGACGATCAGCCTCGGAGACGGTCTGCGCAGCGGCGCGCTGGCGGACGCGCACGACAGGCCCATGATGCACGAAATGATCGTGCTGGGCGAGTTGTCACGCGCGTGCCGCGAGGCGGGCGTGCAGGCCATCATCGAGGGGCCGGGGCACATGCCGCTCGACCAGATCGAGGCCAATGTGAAGATGGAGAAGTCTCTGTGCGAGGGCGCGCCGTACTATGTGCTCGGGCCTCTGGTCACGGATGTCGCGCCGGGGTACGACCACATCACGAGCGCCATCGGCGGCGCCATCGCGGCCGCGGCGGGCGTGGACTTCCTGTGCTATGTGACGCCCAGCGAGCATCTGGGCTTGCCCGAGCCGGAGGATGTGCGCCGCGGGGTCATGGCCTCGCGCATCGCGGCCCACGCCGCGGATATCGTCAAGAACCCGCGCTTTGCCGAATGGGACCGCAAAATGTCCGTGGCGCGCAAGGCCCTGGACTGGGACGGCCAGAAAGCGCTGGCCCTGGACCCGCGGGCCTTCGACCGGTTCCAGCCCCTGCAGGACAAGAAGCACAAAAAGGGCGACAAGACTTGCTCCATGTGCGGCGAATACTGCGCTTACCAGTTGACGGATAATGTAATTTGAAATCAACGGAAAACAAGAGACAGCGCAGAGGCAAAGACAAGGATTAACACGGAAAAGCCGGGGATTCGGGGATTCAAACCGGATCCCAGGACAACCGGATCCCCGAACCCCCGGGGTTTTCCCAGCGCAAACTAAAACCCCGCCGTTCGGGCGGGGTTTTTTAATGTCTTGGGAAAGAGAATCGCCGCGGGTCAGTGTTTGGACTTGGCGACCTTGATGCGCGTGAGGGCGCGCTGGAGCGCGGCTTCCGCGCGGGTGATATCCACATTTTCCTTGCTTTTCTCTTTGAGGCGCTGCTCGGCGCGCTGGCGGGCCTGCTCCGCGCGATTCAAATCAATGTCGCGGCGCGACTCGGCGGTGTCCACGAGCACGGCGGCCTTGTTCGCGTTGATCTCGAAGAAGCCGTCGCTGGTCACGAACACGCGTTCCTTGCCGCCGGCCTCGCGGATGGTGAAGCTGCCGAACTCCAGGGCCGCGAGCATGGGCGCGTGGTTGAACAACACGCCGAACAGGCCATCCGGCGCCTGCCCGATCATGGACTCGACCTCACCCGTGAAAATCTCTTTGATCGGGGTGAGGATTTCTAGCTTGATGGTTTTTCCGGCTGCCATTGGTTCACCCACTCGAAATTATTCTACGGCTGCGAGTTTCTTGGCTTTCTCCACGGCCTCGTCAATGCCGCCGACCATGTAGAAAGCCTGCTCGGGCAGGTGGTCGTGCTTGCCTTCGACGAGTTCCTTGAATCCGCGGATGGTCTCCTCGAGTTCCACATAGCGGCCCTGCGCGCCGGTGAAGGCTTCGGCCACGAAGAACGGCTGGCTCAAGAAGCGCTGGATGCGGCGGGCGCGGCCCACGATCAGCTTGTCTTCTTCGCTCAACTCTTCCATGCCCAGAATGGCGATGATGTCCTGAAGGTTCTTGTAGCGCTGCAGGATCATCTGCACTTCGCGGGCCACGCCGTAGTGTTCCTGGCCCACGATGTGCGGGTCCAGGATGCGGCTGGTGCTGTCGAGCGGGTCCACGGCCGGATAAATGCCCAGCTCCGCGATCTGGCGCGAGAGCACCGAAGTGGCGTCCAGGTGCGCGAAGGTCGTGGCCGGAGCCGGGTCCGTGAGGTCGTCCGCGGGCACATACACGGCCTGCACCGAAGTGATGGAGCCTTTCTTGGTGGAGGTGATGCGTTCCTGCAGGGCGCCCATTTCCGTGGCGAGCGTGGGCTGGTAACCCACGGCGCTGGGCATGCGGCCGAGCAGAGCGGACACTTCGGAACCCGCCTGGGTGAAGCGGAAGATGTTGTCAATGAACAGCAGCAC
Source organism: bacterium (assembly GCA_020061125.1). GTDB lineage: Bacteria > UBP15 > UBA6099 > UBA6099 > DSWB01 > DSWB01. The sequence continues at coordinate 3,802 of JAGUYV010000210.1, forward strand.
ATCCTGGCCTTCGCTGTCGCGGAAGTACTCGCACATGGCCAGAGCGGTGAGCGCCACGCGCAGGCGCGCTCCGGGCGGCTCGTTCATCTGGCCGAACACCAGGGTCGTTTTGTCGAGCACGCCCGATTCCTGCATTTCGAGGTACAGGTCGTTTCCTTCGCGGGTGCGCTCACCCACGCCGGCGAATGCGGAGAGGCCGCCGTGCTCCTGTGCGATGTTGCGGATCAGTTCGCAGATGAGCACTGTCTTGCCCACGCCCGCGCCGCCGAACAGGCCGACCTTTCCGCCCTTGGCGTAGGGTTCGAGCAGGTCAATAACCTTGATGCCCGTGACGAACACATCGCTGACCGTGCCCTGTTCGTCGAAGGAAGGAGCATCGCGGTGAATGGGATAGAAGGTATCTGTTTCGGGTACGGGCTTGTTGTCAATTGGCTCGCCCAGGAGGTTGAACATGCGGCCGAGCGTGGCGCGGCCCACGGGAACGCTGATGGGCTTGCCGGTGCTGTCCACGACCTGGCCGCGTTTCAAGCCGTCGGTGGGCTTCATGCTGATGGCGCGCACGATGTTGTTGCCCAGGTGCTGCGCCACTTCCGCCACAATGTCCCGCTCGTATTCCATGCGGGTCAATTCAGGAGCGATACCCTTGAGGCGGGTTTCGATCTGCTCCTTGTCTGCGCCGGACGCGCCGCCGAGCTTGCCTTCCAGTTCGGCCTTTTCCTTTTCCAGAGCGATCTGGGTGTCCTTTTTCTCCATCCGGATTTTGAGCGCCGAATAGATTTCGGGCAATCCGTCGGGCGGGAACTCCACGTCAACCGTGGGGCCGATGATCTGGACAACTTTACCTTGCGCGGGCATGAGATTCACCTCATCCGTATTCTGATTTGCCGCCGCGAGGCGCGGCGGCCGGGATTCGACACCGTTACACCAATCAGCCCAGAGCCTCGGCGCCACCCACGATTTCGGCGATTTCCCGGGTGATGGCGGCCTGGCGGACCTTGTTGAAGGTGAGGGTCAGAACCCTGACCATTTCCTTTGCATTGTCTGTTGCGTTGGTCATTGCGACCATGCGCTGGCCCTGTTCGCTGGCGAAGGTTTCTGCCAGGCTGACCATGACGCGGGTGTAGAGATATTTCGGGAACAGGATGTTCAGAATGGCCTCGGGGCTTGGCATGAAGATGATGTCCGAGATGTGCCGGTCCTGCTCTTCTTCGGATTTTTCCTGCGCGGTGATGGGCAGGAGCTTGATGACCGTGGGGATGCACACGGCCGGGGACTTGAACTTTGCGTACAACAGGTACAGTTCATCAATTTCGCCGGAGATGAAGTCATTCGCCACGCGGTCGGTTATGGCCTTGACTTCGCGGTGCTCGATGCTCTGATCCATGTCCGTGAAGGTCTCGACGACATTCACTGCGGGGACGCGCTTGTAGTGATCGCGGCCCTTTTTGCCCACGATGTACACATTGGTCTTGTCGTATCCGTGCTCTTCGAGGAACTTTTTGCCTTCCTTGAAGAGGTTGGAATTGAAGCCGCCGCACAGGCCGCGGTCGCTGGTCATCATGAGCAGTCCGATGCGGGACACATCGCGCACGCGCGCCAGTTCGTGGGGCACATTTTCCGGGTCCGTGGTGAACCCGTCCAGGAAGTGCTGCAGCCGTTCCACGAAGGGGCGGGCCGAGTTGGCGCGCTCCTCGGCGCGGCGCAGGCGGGCGGCGGCCACCATTTTCATGGCGCTGGTGATCTTCTGCGTGTTTTTCACGCCGCCGATGCGTTTGCGGATTTGGTTCGGATTAGCAGGAATGGCTCATCACCTCCCCCGGAGTGGGGCTTGTCACGCCTTGAACACCTTTTTGAAGTCTTCGAACGCAACCTTGATTTTCTGCTTGATTTCCTCGGTGAGGACCTTGCCCTGCATGATCTCGGCGCCCACATCGGGCTTGTTCTGGGCCATGTAAGCAAGGAATTCCTTTTCGAGCCTGCGGATGCTTTCCACAGGGTATTCGTCAAGCAAGCCCTGGGTTCCCACGAAGATGATCATGACTTCGTCGGCCAGGGGCATGGGCAGATACTGGTCCTGCTTGAGAATTTCCACCATGCGCTCACCGCGGGCGAGCTGCTTCTGGGTGGCCTTGTCCAGGTCCGAGCCGAACTGGGCGAATGCGGCCAGTTCGCGGTACTGGGCCATGTCCAGGCGCAGGGAGCCGGCCACGGCTTTCATGGCCTTGGTCTGCGCGTTGCCGCCCACGCGGCTGACGCTGATGCCGACATCCACAGCCGGGCGCACGCCGGCGTAAAACAGGTCGGGCGTGAGGTAGATCTGGCCGTCAGTGATCGAGATAACATTCGTGGGAATGTACGCGGACACGTCGCCGGCCTGGGTCTCGATGATGGGCAGCGCGGTGAGAGAGCCTCCGCCGTTCTCTGCGGACAGGCGCACGGCGCGTTCGAGCAGGCGCGAGTGCAGGTAGAACACGTCGCCGGGGTAGGCTTCGCGTCCGGGCGGTCGGCGCAGCAGCAGGGAGAGCTGGCGGTAGGCCACTGCCTGTTTGCTCAAGTCATCGTACACCACGAGCACATCTTTGCCCTGCCACATGAAGTGCTCGCCGATGGCCACGCCTGCGTACGGGGCGATGTACTGCAGCGGAGCCGGTTCCATGGCGCTGGCGTTCACGATGATGGTGTATTCCATGGCGCCGTATTTTTCGAGAATGTTGTACACGGCCACGGCCGAGGACTTCTTCTGTCCCACGGCCACATAGATGCAAATCATGTCCTGGCCCTTCTGGTTGATGATCGCATCAATGCCGATGGCGGTTTTGCCGACCTGGCGGTCGCCGATGATCAGCTCGCGCTGTCCGCGTCCGATGGGGATCATGGCGTCAATAGCCTTGATGCCCGTCTGCACCGGGGTGTTCACGGGCTGGCGCGCGAGCACGCCGGGAGCGCGGATTTCGAGTTCGCGGAACTGGTCGGTGGCAATGGGGCCTTTGCCGTCGAGGGGCTCGCCGATAGGAGACACCACGCGGCCGATGAGCGCGTCGCCGACCGGCACGGACGCGATGCGGCCCGTGCACTTCACGGTGTCGCCTTCCTTGATCTGGAGGTCCGAGCCGAAGAGCACAGCGCCCACATTGTCTTCTTCCAGGTTCAGCACCATGCCCATGATGCCGCCCGGGAATTCGAGCAGTTCGCCTGCCATGGCGTTGGACAACCCGTAGACGCGCGCGATGCCGTCGCCGACCTGGAGGACGACGCCGGAATCCGTCATTTCGACTTCGGATCGATATTTTTCCAATTGCTCTTTAATTACAGAGCTGACTTCTTCGGGCTTCAGACTCATTATGTTCACCCCTTGGCTTTTAGACCTTGACCGCTTTCAAGGTTTCCTTCATTTGGTCCAGACGGTGCATGACCGTTCCGTCAATCACGCGGTCGCCCAGCCGCACCAGAACGCCGCCCATCAACTCGGGCTTGACCACTTCTTCGAGAAGAATGGTTTTTCCGGTGACTTTGCCCAGCTTGTCCCGCAGGCCCTGCTTGAGGTCCTCGGTGAGCGCATAAGGCGTTTCCACCCTGGCCGTGACCTGGCTGCGGTGTTCCATGAGCCGTTCCAGGAACACTTCGCACATGAGCGGAATGTATTCCTCGCGCTGCTTGTCCACCACCAGGCAGAGATAGTCGAACAGCATCTCGTTGGCCTTGTCCTTGAGGCCGGCCATGAGCTGCTGAAGGACTTTCTTCTTTTCTGCGGGTGCGATGGCGGGATGCACGAGAAAGCGGTTGAGATCCGATTCGTCGCGCACCGCGTTGGCGATGGGCGGAAACGCGGTCTCCACGGCCTCGAGCTGGCCGTTGTCCCTGGCTGCCAGGAACAGGGCCGTGGCGTAACGGCTGGCAATATTACGCTGCAGCATCAGGCTTTCCCCGCTTCCATGTTCTCAAGATCCGTGAGGAACGATTTCACGAGGGTTTCGTGCGAGTCCTTGGACATTTCCTTTTCCAGCACCCTGCCGGCCAGGTCGAAGGACAGGCCCACCACATAGTCGCGCAGGCTGCGTCGCGCCTGGGCGGCTTCCTCGCGGATGGCGTTCATGGCTTTCTGGCGCTCAAGCTCGGCTTCCTTGCGTGCGCCCGCCACGATTTCCTCGGCCATGCTGTTGCCGCGATGCACTGCGTCCGCCAGCTTGGCCTGGGCTTCCTCTTCAATCTTTACGACCTTGGTTTCGTACTTGGCCTTGAGTTCATCGGCCTCGCGCTCGGCCTGTTCGGCCTTGCCGTAGATGTCGCGCACTTCTTTCTCGCGCTGCTCCATCATGCCGAGAATGGGTTTCCACAGGAACTTGGCCAGTCCCAGGAACAGGAGCAGGAAGCCGAGGATCTGCACGGCCAACTGCGTGGGCCGGATGCCCAGTGTTTCAAGAATTTCCATCAGGGAAACCTCCCGTGCATGAGCCGCCCGGCCGTGCCCGGCCGCGCCGCTTATGCGATGGTTACTTACAGCTCAACGAATTACAGAATGCCGAACTTCTTGTTTCTGCTCTCCGCCGGCTTACAGTTTGCCCATAAGCACGAACACGGACACGAGCACGTAAATGGTCAGAGCTTCGATCAGCGCGCCGCCGATGATCATGGCGGTCTGGATCTTGTCTGCGGCTTCGGGCTGGCGGGCCATGGCTTCCATGGCGGCGCTCACGGCTTTGCCCAGGCCATAGGCGGAACCCACGGCTGCGATGGCAACACCCAGCGGAAGCGTCAATCCTAACGTGTTCATCTGTCTTCCTCCTTCCGATTCTTTCCTCTTAGTGATGGCCGTGCTCTGCGTGATGGTGATCGTCGTGATGATGATCCCCGTGAGCCGACATCTGGGAAATATAAATCGCGCTAAGCGACATGAAGACCAATGCCTGGATGAATCCGAACAACATGGCGAGCGGGAAGAACAGGGTCTGCAGCGGAATCGGCACATACACCGGCAGACTCAACAGCATGAAGGCCAGAGCCGCGATCAGAACTTCCTCGGCCGTGATGTTTGCAAAGAGACGAAGGGAGAGAGAGATGGGCTTGATGACCTCGCCCACCATGTGCAGGGGCATCTGCAGGGGCGCCAGCCACGCCGGCTCGCCCATGAGGTGCTTGATGTATCCCCCGGGCCCGTTCTGCCGGATGCCGTGATACTGTACGAACAGAAACACGCAGATTGCCACGGACAGCGGGGTGTTCAGGTTCAATGCGATGGGCGACTTGAAGCCGGGGATCATGCCCATGTAGGCCATGCAAATGACATACATGAAAATGGATCCAAGAAGGGGCAGGTACTTGCGATTGTCCGGTCCAATCATGTTGCGGGTGAAGGTGTCCAGCCAGCCCACGATCAGTTCCATGAACGCCTGGAACCCGCTGGGGATCTTTTTGACCTTTCGGGTGGCCAGCATTCCCATGAGCAAGATGAAGAGTACGGCCGTGAATCCGAATGTTATGTTGGCGACATCGGTCCAGTTCAGGCCCATGAGGCCAGTGCCCCACACATTGCTGGTGAGGGTCTGCTCTTTGTTGACTTTGTAACTGACGGTCAGGGGGCCGTGCACGCCGTCGTCCTCGGGCTTGTCGCCGCGGCGGACCTGGCGCACGATTTTAAGTTCATGTTCCGTGACTTCGGTGATCCAGAAACGCACGAATTTCTTGGTGTCTGTGGTTCCATCGAGGTTGCCCGGAGGATTGGACACCATGACCGCGAAAATGGGGTTCTCGATGGGTTTTTCGGCGGGGTTGACCTTTCCCACGCCGGATTCGATGAAATTTACGCTTTCATCTTTGAGAATGAATGTGCCGGGTTCTTCGGTGGGAATGAGTTCTGCTTCGCTGGGCTGGACCAGGGTTTTCGCCAGGGAAGCGAATACGAAATCTACTGCGCTGGGCAGTTCGGCAACTTCGTGGTGATGGGGGTGCAGGCAAATGGCGCCCTCGGGGCAGGCGTGTTCGCCGCCGTGGCCTCCGCCATGTCCGCCTTCTTCTGCTTGGCCTTCGCCGTGTGCCGCAGCCTGTTCACCATGCGCCGCGGGTGCGCCGTGAGCGTCC
>JAGUYV010000412.1 GCA_020061125.1 bacterium
CACGACCTTGGTGTCGTCCGGGCTGAACGCCACTTCGGAGAACGCGAGCGGCCCGTACTGGTCGAACCCGTCGGTGGTGTTGCGCGTGAGGCGGATGCATTCGTTCCAGTCGCCGAGCGCGCCGCTGTAAGCCCGCACATAGATGTTGAAGTTGTCGAACGGCGTCGTGCCGGTGGCGGCCGCGCCGTCGCACGGGTTGGTCTGCCGGGATACGAACACAACGCGCCCGCCCCCGAATCCCCACACCGGGTTCATCACATAGGTCACATCCGACGCCCATGTGGGCGCGAAAATCACGGATTCAGTGGACACGCCGGCCCATGCGGCTGCGCCCGAGGCCACACCTGTATTCTCGGCGATGGAGACCATAGCGGGCGCGTACGCTCCGCCCTTGGTGATGAGCGTCGTGGTGGCGCCGGCCGAGGGTTCGAAATAGATGGCGTCCACGCGCACCGGGGACATAGGCGCATCCGTGGGCAGGGACGCCGCGGTCAGATTCACGCACGCCGCGCCTTTTTCCAGAGCGCCTTTGACCTCGGTCTGATCCGGGGGCGAAAAGTCGGCCGCTGCGGGCAGGGTGACGCCCGTAAAGCCGTGGGTAGCGCCGGGCAGATTTTCCGTGATGTCCTTGCCAGCGCCCGGCGCCTGGGACAGCGTGAGCATGATGGTCGAGTTCTGCCACAGGCCGTTGCTGATGACCTGGTCGCAGGCGTCGTATAGGTACACGCAAACCTGCTCGCTGCCGTTGGTTTGCGTGTAAGTGACCGTGGCGGCCGAGGGATCGTTGTCGAGCATGATGCGGCTGTTGGCGGAATCCCAGGACCACTGCAGAGCGCCTGGTGCGGTATCGTCCGCGATGGCGGTGAAGGTGCGGTTGATGACGCCGTTATCGTATTTCACATAATCGGGCTTGCCGGTGATGGCGTTTGTGGTGTTGGAACAGAACGCGCCCGCGCAGGCCGGGGAGCATGCGCCGCCCGCGCACCATTCAGTCACGGCGCTGTCCGCGTAAATGATGCCGTCTCCCTCGGCCTTGACCACAAGGTAGTCAGGCCCCGGTGTGGCTGTGAAGGTGCCGTCGGCCAGATCGCCGTCCGTGCTCAATTCCTGGGCGAGCGTGGTGGAGAAACCATCGGCGGTGGAGTTGCCGCCAATTCCGATGTAGTGCGGATCGTCGGCCGCGGGGCGGCACAGGCTGGCGGCGAACTCGGCGCACCATGCGCCCGCACCGCTGGCGAGCTGGCACGCGCCCGCATCGTACGCCAGGCGATCCACGAGAAATTCCGATGTGACATCAGCGTTCACGGTGTTGAACATGGACAGCCAGGCGGTCTGGATGCCGGTTGCTCCGCTGGCCGTAAGTTCGGTCACGCCGTCCGGGTAATAAATGTTGAACACCGCGTAGGACGGCCGCCAGGTTTTGCTGATGGTCGCGTACACGATGTCGAGATCGTTGCGGTTCACGGCGTAGTATTGCGCGGTGGCGAAATTGCCCGCGGCGTCGTAAACGGTCACGGTGAATGTGGCTCCGCCGGTGTTGCTGGCTTCGATGTCATAGGCGCCGGACCATGCGGCGGGCGTGGCGTCGTCCGCGGGGGTGTCGTCGAACGCCGGACTGAATGTGGCGGTGGCCACGCCAGAAACAGCCCATCCGGACGAGGTGTCGGTTGCGGTTCCGGAAATCGTGAATCCCTGGGGCGCGCCCATGCCGGAGCCGTAATAGAGCTTGCCATCCGCGGGAGACACCCAGAGGTGATCGCTGGATTCCACGAATCCGCCCGCAGTGATTGCAGGCGCGAGGGTGTCTTTCTTCACATAGAAAACATCCGGCTGCGAGGTCACGGCCGTGTTCGTGTCTATCATGCGCACGCTGATGTAGTTGTAGCCCTCGGTGGCCGCGCCGAAGTCAATGCCCCAGTTCGCGGTATATGTGTTGCCGCCGTATCCGGGTCCGGCGATATTGGTCCAGTCCATGACCATGCTCCCGGTCATGCCGGGTCCGGTGTAAACCGTGTACTGAATGGAATCCAGGATCACGCACGAGCTTTCGAAATCCACATCGAATATCGCACCGGGATCTGAATTGCGCCAGGTATCGTCGCCGGTCTGGTTGTCGGTAATCTGGGTGACGCCACCGAACACATAAGTGAACAGGGACACGGGAGCGGCCACATTAGGGGGCACGGTATTGTCGAAAGCGCTGATGCGCAGCGTATATGTGGCGCCGCAGGTAGAAGGTGTTGCGTAATATGCGGTAGCGGTCTGGGTTGCCGCAGGCACGGCCGCGGGGTCCGTGGAAAACGCCACGAGGTATCCGCCAACGCCCGCGTGGTCCGTTCCGGGCGTGCCCGTTGGATTGGGATTGTCCGACGGCGCAGTCCATTCAAAGTAGGGATTGGAATAATCGTAGGTGTCGCCGCTGACAAGGGTAACCGCCATGCTGTCCGAAGCATAGGCGTCAACAGAAGCGGGATTATCGGGCGCGGTGATGTCTTTTCGGATGATGAAGCCCGCGCTGCCCGTGGCGAAAGCATCCGTGGCGCCGTTGCCCGCGTAATCGTAACCCGCGAGGCTGATCTGGTTCGGCCCCTCGGCCAGCGCGGCCCAGGCCGGCGCCCAGTTGGGCGTGTAATTCGCGGATTGCGAGCCGGTCCAGATATTGGCCCACGCGCCCGCCCCGATGCGGTAATCGTACTGCGTGATGGGCGAGCCGCAGACCCAGTTCAAGTCAATGTCAATGATGCTGCCGGGATCCGCGCCGTACCAGGTGGCGATGGTGTTTCCGGCCGCGGGGCTGTTGTAGGTGAAGCCCGGCGCCGTGGGATCGTACCAGTACTCGGAATCCGTGAGCGTGGTGGTGGCGCTCACATTGCCGCCGAAGCGCACATAGTCTTTGGTGCGCAGATAGATGCGATACTTGTTGCAGGCCATGAGCGCCGGCCCGCTGGCCGCGATGTCGTAATAGTCATTCACGGAGAAATACGCCGGGGTCGCCTGGAGATACGAGGCGTCGGTTGCGAAAGTGAGATAATACCCTTCCACGCCCGCACCCAGGTCCACGGCGCGCGTCCAGTCCACATAAGGTGTGGGATAGCTGTACCATGTGCCGGTCGCGAGCTGAAGCGCCTTGCCCGAATCGTCCCACACTCTCACATTCGTGGGCGGGCTGGGCGCGTCCTCGTCGTAGTTGTAGTAATAAATGGTGCGCGTGGACACATTGCCCGCGTTGTCTTCGGCCGACACGATGAGGAAGTACGAAGTGTCGGACGCCGGACTGACCGGCTCGGTGGTGGTCACGGCCACGGTGGCGGCGGTGGCGTATGTGGTGGTCGGCGTCTCGCTGTCGTTGGTTCCGAAATAGACCTTGTAGTTTTTGATGCCCGAACTTGTTGCCGGCGCGCCGGGCAGATCGCTGATGTTGGCCCACTCG
>JAGUYV010000245.1 GCA_020061125.1 bacterium
CACGACCTTGGTGTCGTCCGGGCTGAACGCCACTTCGGAGAACGCGAGCGGCCCGTACTGGTCGAACCCGTCGGTGGTGTTGCGCGTGAGGCGGATGCACTCGTTCCAGTCGCCGAGCGCGCCGCTGTAAGCCCGCACATAGATGTTGAAGTTGTCGAACGGCGCCGTGCCGGTGGCGGCCGCGCCGTCGCACGGGTTGGTCTGCCGCGACACGAACACAACGCGCCCGCCCCCGAAGCCCCACACCGGGTTCATTACATAGGTCACATCCGACGCCCATGTGGGCGCGAAGATGACAGTCTCTGAAGCGATGGCCACCTGGGCGCCCGCTCCGGTGGTGCTGGAAATGGTGACGAGCGCGGGAGAATAATTTCCGCCGGTGCGGGAGAGCGGTACGGTGGCCCCATCCACGGGGTTGTAATAAGTGGCGTCCACCCGGATCGGCGTGTTTGGCGTATCGCTGGGCAGGCTTTCGGCGGTCATGTTCACGCACGCCGCGCCTTTGAGCAGGTTACCCTTGATTTGCGTTTGATTCGAAGGCGTCAAATCCGCCGTGGCGGGAAGCGTGATGGTTGTGAACCCGTTTGCGGCGGCAGGCATGTTCTCGGTGAAATCCTGGCCTGAATCCGGCGCCATGGTTGGATCGGTTTCCAAAAGCACGGCCGCGGATTCCCAGTTCCCGGTCGTGATCGTGATGTCGCAGGCGTCCTTGAGATACACGCAGACTTTTTCGCTGCCTGAAGCCGGTGTGTAGGACACGGTGGCGACGAGGGGATTGTTCGAAAGAATGATGCGGCTGTTCACGCTGTCCCATGACCATTCCAGAGCGCCCGGGGCGGTGTTGTCCGCGATTTCCACGAGCGTGCGATCAATGGCGCCGCCGTTGTCGTATTTCACATAATCGGGCTTGCCGGGAATGGCGTTCGGCGTCTCGGAGCAGTAAGCGCCCGCGCACGCCGGGGAGCACGCGCCTCCCGCGCACCACTGCACGACGGTGATATCAGCGTAAATGATGCCGTCTCCCTCTGGTTTCACAATTACATAGTCAGGCCCCGGGGTTGCGGTGAACGAGCCGGAAGCCAGATCGCCGTCAATGCTGCGTTCCTCGGCCAGCACCGTGCGGAATCCGTCCGCGGAAGCGTTTCCGGCGAAAGATATGTAATGCGGGTCATCGGACTGGCTGGTGCAGAAATTCGCGTAGAAATCGAGACACCATGCGTTGGTTCCGTCCGCTTCCTGGCATGCGCCGGCGTTGTAATCGAGTTTCTGCACCGTGAAGTCCGCGGTCACATCGAGATTGCTGTTGTTGTAAACCTTGAGCCAGGTCGTGAGAATGCCCAAGGGTGCGCTTGATGTGAGTTCGGTAACGCCGTCCGGATAATAAATTTTGAAGACTGCGTATGAGGGCCAGTAATCCTTGCTGATCGTTGCGTACTGGATGGAAAGCGCATTGTTGTTGATGGCGTAATACTGGGCCGTGGCCACATTGCCCGCGAGGTCGTAGATGCTGACAGTAACCGTTGCGCCGCCCGTGTTGGAAGCCTCGATGTCGTAAACGGCGCTCCAGTCCGCGGGCGTGGAGTCGTCGGCGGGTGAGTCGTCGAAAGCCAGGCTGAACGAGGCGGTGGCGATGCCGGAAACATCCCACCCCGACGAGGTGTCGGTTGCGGTTCCCGAAAGAGTGACGGATTCCGCGGCGGCCATTCCGGTTCCATAGTACAATTGCCCGTCTGCCGGTGATTCCCAGATATAATCGCTGGATTCGGACCAGGCGCCGGTGAGGATAGTGGGCGCAATGGTGTCCTTTTTAACATAAAAAACATCGGTGGCGGAAACGGTGGCTCCTCCGAAGTCCGTGATGCGCACGGTCACATAATTCACGCCTTCTGTGGCCGCCCCGAAGTCTATACCCCAGTTCGCGCTATAAGAATTCATGTTGTAAGCAGGCCCGGCGAGATTGGTCCAGCCGATGACCTGCGTTCCGGTGTTGTTCGGACCGGAGTAGACCGTGTACTGAATCGTGTCAATGAGGAAACAGGGGCTGAAAAAGTCCACATTGTAGGCCGCGCCGGGATCCGCGTTGTGCCATGTGTCGTCTCCGGCCTGATAGTCCGCAATGGAAGGCGCGCCCAGGAAATGATATGTGAACAGTGAGGCGGTGGCGGATATGTTGGCGGAAGGCGTAGCGGCGTCCGCGAGCCGGGACATGAGCGTGTATGTAGCCCCGCATTCTGTGGGAGTCGCATAGTAACTGGTCTGCGCGACGGGTATTGTCTCCCAGACCGGGTTCACGGTGTCTGTGGAAAACGCGATGTAGTGGGTGAACAATCCGGCGTTGTCGGTTCCATCCACCCCCGCCGGGTTGTCCGAGGCGGCGGCCCACTCGAAGTACGGATTCGTGTATTCGTAGGTGTCGCCAGAGGTCAGAGTCACGGTCTTTCCGTCCGTGGCGTACCCGGTGACGGAAATGTTCGTGGGCGCCTGCTGGTCCTTGCGGAATGTGAACGCGTCCGTGGCCGTGGTAATGTATCCGGCGGGAGTAATCATCCTCGCCGACACATAATTCACGCCGTCCGTGGCTGCGGCGTAGTCCACAGCCCAATCTGTGTAATAGGAATAGCCTCCGTAGCCCGGTCCGGCTATGCTGGTCCAGGTTTTGACTTCCGAACCGGTGAACGCGGGGCCGCTCCATATTGTATATTCAATGAGATCAATCCCATAACAGGAATTGATGAAGTCCACATCCCAGGTCTTGGCGGGATCGCTACTGTACCAGTTCAAGTCGTCAGCCTGGTTGTCGGCGATTTGCTCCACGCCGTCGAACACATAAGTGAACAGAGAGGCTGCGGCGGATACATTCGCCGGGACCGCGTTGTCGAAAGTCTTGATGCGTAGCGTGTATGTGGCGCCGCAGACCGTGGGTGTTGCGTAATAGAAAACATCGGTTGTGGTGGCGGACGGCACGGCGGCCGGGTCTGTGGAAAACGCCACCAGGTATCCGCCAACGCCCGCGTGGTCCGTGCCGGGCGTGCCCGTTGGATTGGGATTGTCCGACGGCGCGGTCCATTCAAAATAGGGATTGGTGTAATCGTATGTGTTGCCGCTGGCCAGGGCCACGGCTTTGCTGTCCGATGCGTAGCCGTTGGCCGCAGCGGGGTTATTGGGCGCGGTGATGTCCTTGCGGATGATGAAGCCCGCGCTGCCCGTGGCGAAAACATGCGTGGCGCCGTTGCCCGCATAGTCGTAGCCCGCGAGGCTGATCTGGTTCGGCCCCTCGGCCAGCGCGGCCCATGCCGGCGCCCAGTTGAGCGTGTAATTCGCGGACTGCGAACCGGTCCATATATTCGTCCACGCGCCAGCGCCGATGCGGTAGTCATACCGGGTAATCGGCGAGCCGCAGACCCAGTTCAAGTCAATGTCAATGATGTTGCCGGGATTCGCGCCGTACCAGGTTGCGATTGTGTTTCCGGCCGCGGGGCTATTGTAGGTGAAGCCCGGCGCCGTGGGATCGTACCAGTACTCGGAATCCGTGAGCGTAGTGGTGGCGCTCACATTGCCGCCGAAGCGCACATAGTCCTTGGTGCGCAGATACACCCGGTATTTGTTGCAGGCCACGAGCACCGGCCCGCTGGCGGCGGTGTTGTAATAATCGGATTTTGAGAAATAGGAAGGAGCCGCCTGGAGATAAGAAGCGTCGGTTGCGAAAGTGAGATAATACCCTTCCACACCCGCGCCCAGGTCCGTTGCCCGGGTCCAGTCCACATACGGCGTGGGATAGCTGTACCATGTGCCGGTCGCGAGCTGCAGCGCCTTGCCCGCATCGTCCCACACCTTCACATTCGTGGGCGGGCTGGGCGCGTCCTCGTCGTAGTTGTAGTAATAAATAGTGCGCGTGGACACATTGCCCGCGTTGTCTTCGGCTGACACAATGAGGAAGTACGAAGTGTCGGACGCCGGGCTGACCGGCTCGGGGGCGCTGTAGGCCACGGTGGCGGCGGTGGCGTATGTGGTGGTGGGCGTCTCGCTGTCGTTGGTTCCGAAATAGACCTTGTAGTTTTTGATGCCCGAACTTGTTGCCGGCGCGCCGGGCAGATCGCTGATGTTGGCCCACTCG
>JAGUYV010000150.1 GCA_020061125.1 bacterium
GCCTCGGCCTGGGCCAGCGCGGCCTGCGCCTCGGCGCTCATTGCGTCCAGCGCGTCGCTCTCGAGGCGGATGAGAACCTGTCCCTTTTTCACAACATCGCCTTCGGCGACGAATACCTCCGCCACGCGCCCACCCTCGATGCTGCCCACGGACACATCCTGCGCCTCGATGGTTCCGGACAGCTCCAGCCCGGACCGCGTCTGTGCGCTGTTGCGCTTCGAGAGATAGTACGCCGCACCCGCAATCACGGCGACGGCGGCGAGGATCGCTACCGCTTTCTTCATGCCACACCTTCTTCCGGCGGCCTCACGCGCCGCCCCGGCTTTTATGCGCGTGCTCCCGCACTTTGCCCCACTGTCCGCGCTCCAGGAAACTGCCGGCCGTGAGGGCTTCCATTTCCTCGAACATCTTGAACGGCACGGCGAAAGTGAGAAAATCGTGTCCGATCATGCCCATGGTGTTTTTGCGCGCGGAAATGTCCGTAAGCCCCAGAATGGCGCGCGGATTCTCTTTTTTGCTTTCGTCCAGAGGGAGGATGCCGATCTGGTGGCAGCCTGCTGCGAACGGCGCCACAACGGTCTCGCGGTCACGACGCCCGTAATTGGCCAGCACAACGAGCGCGGACACCTGGTCCGCATTCGCAAGGAACACAATGGTCGCGGGGCGCTCTCCGTCCTCCACCATGTCCAGTGGCCGGAAAACGGCGTATTGCTCGGGCACATCCACCATGGGCAGTCCGTCTATGAAGTTCTGCGCGGTGTCGGGGTCCTTGCAGTAGCGTTCGCCTTCCTCGAGTTCGGGCATGGCCTGCGCCACCTGCTTGCCGAATTCCGTGCGGCAGAATTCCGGGTTGCCCGTGGACAGGTATTCGGCGATGCCGCCGGGGAACTGCGTGTACATGTTGCCGAACCCCAGGCCCACGCCGCCGCCGATGCAGCCGAATGTGGCCCGGTCCGCGGCCGCGGGCTTGCCTTTGGCCGCGTTGCACAAAAGAAACATCACGCAGCCCCATTTGCCCTGCTTGAACTGCAGCGCGCCCTCGGGTTTGGCGTTGGCCCAGTGCACGGCCACGGGGGGATATTGCAGGTCCAGAAGTTCCGCGATGTGGCTTTTCATGTCAGGTCACCTCTTGGGGAATGGATTCGGAAGACGGGCGCGGCGCGGCGATGCCGTCGAATAGCACGGTCACGGCGTGGCGCGCGGTGCTTTTAATGAAAGCGCGCGAGTAGCCTTTTTTACCGCGGATCAGCTCCACCACCGGGCGTGCGAACGCCATGTAAACGGGCAGACTCACAATGGAAATGAGGGTGAGGACCTCGTCGGCGTCCTGCCGGATTTCGCCGCGGCGCTTGGCCTCGCGGATCATGCCGCGCAGCAGGCCCGTAACTTGAAGCAGCATCTGACCCGCGGAATCGGGCAGGCGGCGCCCGCCTATCACAAGCTCGGCCATGATGATGCGGCTCACGGAATCCTCGCCCGTGAGAAATTCGAGGTAGGCCTCGAACAGGAGAAGGGCTTTGTCTCGCAGGGGTATCTCTCCCGCGGCCACGCCCGCAAGAGTGGCGCGGATCTCGCGTGTGCCCTCGCGGATCACTTCCTCGAACAGCCCCTGTTTACTTCCGAAGTGATAGGACACCGCGGCCACATTGACCCCGGCCGCGCGCGCGATGTCGCGCACGGAAACCCCATCGTAACCGCGCCTTGCAAACAGGGCGCGGGCGTTGTCGAGAATGGTCTGCCGGGAGGACGCCATGCCATGCCCCTTAAACGAACGTTTGAATAAATCATAGTCCGGCGCAAGGCCCGCGTCAAGCGCGGGCGCAAAAATTGAGCCGTTCCGTGCGGCGCCGCGTTACCGGTTTGAAGCCGCCGGAAACGCCAGGGGCGGGTCGTATTGGCCGTTGCCGTCCGCGTCCAGATAGATGGGGTTGGTGAACGAGTACGCGCGCGCGCCGGGATACACCGGGAACAGCGCCTCGCGGCCCTGGGCGATCACCACGATCCAGGTGTCGCGTCCGGGCGCGCGAGTGATGGTTTCATCGAACCGCAGCACGCCCGCGGCCGCGGAGATGTCGCGGGTTTCCACTATTTCTCCGCCCTCGACCAGGGATACGGAATCGAGTTTGATCCATTCCGGGGCCTGTACGGTGATGCGCAGGGCCGCGCCGTTTTTCGCATCGGCCAGTGCGCCGGGTCCTGCGCTGCCGTTCGCGGTCACGGTGATGAATGCGCCGCCGTTCACCGTGACCTGCTGGCCGCGCACAGCGGCAATGAAGGTATCTTCGTCCATGTCGCCGGGCGCGTCCGTGGGCGAGGACACGCAGTTGCGCGGATAACCCACGCCCAGATTGAAAGTGTCGTGGTTGTCCGAGTTGCCGAGTCCGGTCATGGCCTTGCCCCGGTTGAGGAAGCTGTACCAGTCGGGCAGAGTCTTGTCCAGTTCGTGGTAGCTGGCGCCGTTCAGCACTTCCATGCTGTCGAACTCCAGCGTGAGCAGGTCCGGCTGCTGCGCGGTTCCCGTGATGGGGTCGTAGCCGATCACATCGAAGTAGCCCATGCTGCCCGAGCGCGGGTGGTTGATCTGGACTATCGTGTTGCCGCGCGGGTCGTCCCGGAACGCGTTCACGATGTCCTGCGGGGACATGCCGTACCACACGGGCGCGCCGGCGTTCTTTTTGGTTGTGTCGTAGGTGAGAGGATAGGCGTTGAAGTGGCCCAGGCGGATGGTGGTCAGCTCGTCGCCCACGATGGATTTCATGTAGCGCTGCATGCCGAGCTGCTCGATGTAGGGCGTGTAGTCGGTGTTCACATCGTGGTCCGTGGCCACTGGGATTTCGAGACCCGTGGCGGCGATGGCGCGGATTTTGTCGGTGAGCAGATCGTCGGTGTCGTTGCTTGGCTGCGAGTGGATGTGGAAGTCTCCGCACAGATGGCCGGACGAGTCCACGGAATGTTCGAGCACGAAGTCGTGCTTTACGGTTTTGCCCGGTTCGAAGGTGGCGGATAGTTTCTGGATTTCATATTCCAGCCCGCGGGAAACAAAGACATCGTAAGTTCCGGGCCTGATATTTACGCCTTGGGTGCCGGGCATGGCGAAGTGGATTTTGAAAAAGCCCGCGCGGTAGATATGAGTCTTGTTGAAGAAGAAATCGGGCGGCAGGCCGTCGGCGGGAGTGTCGGAATTTTTGAAACTGACCATCGCCGGAATGAGTTCGCCGCGCCCGTCTTTGATGGAATATTCGAGGCGCGCGGGCGGGTCCAGGGTGATGCGAGCGTCCACGGGTTTGCCCGCGGCCACGGATACACGCATGGGCGCGGGCGCGGCGCGATCATAGGCTGCGGCCTGAAGGCTGTATTCGCCGGGCGGCAGAATCAGGCGGAAAGAACCGTCGTCCTGCACATCCGCGTTGGCCGCGGGCGCGCCCGCGCCGTCGAGCGCGGTGATCACGGCGTCGGATGCAGGCGCGCCGGAGTTGCTTTCCAGCGCTTTTCCCGTCACCACGCCGTAGCCGGAATCGCCGCGGTGTGCGTGGTAAAGCTCCGCCACGCCTGAAGACCCGTTGTCCCCGGCCGCCACGAACATGCGGAACTGCGCTTCTCCACCGGCCGGGATCTTCGCTTTCCCGAAGGTCATGATGCGCCTGCGACTGACGCCCTTGTTCACGGTCACGGTTCCGGTCTCCGGGAACCAGGCGTAGGACACGCCGCCGCCCACGGCCGCGATTAGAGGGAATTCTTTGTTTTCGGTCGTGTCCATATCGAACCCGTGTCCGGGCGCGAAAAGGTTCGACCCGTCGCCGGAAATAAACATGCTGGCCACGGACAGGACCTGCCCCTTGCTGCTGGCGTTCATGAAGGTGTAACGGATTTCCAGCACGCTGGAATCGGGTTTCAGAATGTAGTCCGTGTAGGCTTTGACCTTTAATGCGGAGGTTTTGATGGTGGTGGCCTCGCGGAACTCGGGCCATTCGGCGTCGCGGCTGGTGATGCGCACCACGGCTTCGCCGTCCGAGCCGTCCTTGAGGATCTCGGCGCTCACCGGGGCCAGCATGCGCAGCCCGATGAGCGGGTCGCCGCCCCGGTAGATTGCAGGCGCGGTGTCACCGAGCAGAGCGTACCAGCGCGCGCCGCCCTGTTCGGGCTTAAGCACGCCGGCTTCCTCGAGCGCGCCGCCGAACATGAACACGCCCGAGGCCGGGCGTACGCCCGCGATCACGAATCCGGCGCGGCTGTTGTGCAGCTTCAAATCCCCGGCCCGGCCCTCGCGCTTGGGTCCGCCCAGAAGCTGCGTTTCATTTTCGACGATCTCCGCGCGCACCTGGCTCTTTGAAAGAAGCTGGTCCGCGGGCACGAAATTGCCCCGCGCATAATCGTCCGTAAAATTGCCCGCGCGCGCCGCGCACGAGGCCGCGATCAGCATTGCGATTGCCATAAAACACTTTTTCATGTCGCCCGTTCCTTTTGGTTTTCTGCATACTGGCGCTGCCCGGTTCCGGATTGCTGGGATCCATTATAGCAGGGCCGTGCGGTTGCGGGATCAATTTGCGCTATGCCGCGGCGCGCGGTTCGGGATACAATATGGCATACCGGTTGTGCGCGAGAAACGGGAGACAGGCATGCGGTTCGACAAACAGTTTTATCAGAAGAATTTTTTCAGGCTGGAAAGGTACCGGGTGTCCGCGGACAAAGTCGCTCCGGACGAGCCGGAGTTCAACGAGGCCGTGGTCAAGATCTCCGTGCCCGCGGAGAACGCCGAGGGGCGCGTGGAGAAGAAGTTTCTGGCCGAGATGCAGCCGCCGGGCGGGCGTTTCGTGGCGCTTACGGCCACGAGCGCGGGGCAGGGCACCGTGGACGTGCTTGACCGCGCCCTGCGCC
>JAGUYV010000194.1 GCA_020061125.1 bacterium
CAGCATGCCGCGCCCGCCTGGCGTTCTCCAGGTGGAACTCCACGCCGCGCCCGCCTCGCGCTCGGCCGCGCGCATATTCTCCAGATGCTGATACCCGAAATCGCGCCCCAGGCTTTTGGCGTATTCCGACAGGCCAAGGTTGCCGCCCGAATACGCGGCGTTCACATGCAGCGCGTAATCGAATGTCCGCGCGCGGGATGAGGACGCATCGAAAATGTCAATGAGCGCGCCGCCGAACAGCGCCACGGTCCGGTCCAGAATCACGCCGTCCACGGCGGTATCGCAGGTGGCGCGCGCGAGCTGGAAATCCTTTTCGGCAATGAATTCCTTGAGAACGCCGGTGTCCCCGGCCGGGGCCTCGGCCCACATGCTCATGCCCGGCACATGCATGGGTTTGTGCGATGTGCGGTCCACCGCCACGGTGTTGTGCGCCAGTGTCTGTTTGGCCCAGGACTGCTGCAGGGGGTCGCCGTACTCGTAGCGGCCGGTCTCGGGCAGCATGTGTTCGCCGAACGCATAGAGGGTGATGGAGAGCTTGTCCGGGTGCCCGTGTCCGCCGCCGTAGGGTCCGAACACGAATGTGGCTGCGGGCGCGTCCAGGCTGTGCGCGTCCTGCCGCAGCACGGCGTAGCCCGAGCTTGGGAACAGGGAACTGCCGTTGCGCGTGATGCCGTTAAGGGCGAAAGGCCCATCGGGCGGCGCCGCGGCGTGCGAAGGCGAGCCATGGGCTGCGCGTTCGGACTGCGCACGCGCCAGGGATTCCAACGCCTCCATGTGCCTTACATCGTGCGCATAATGTTCCCGGTAGAAATCCGCGAAATCCGCATAGAACGGCTGAACGAACGAGCGGCCCTGCGGTCCCGAATCCTTGATGGCGGCCATGGTCGAGTCCGCGAACGCGAAGTGTGCGGCTGCGTCCATCATGAGCTTGAGGGACTTTTTGCCGTTCAGCCCGTCGTGCGCGGTGGCGTCGTCCACTTCCATGTTCCACAGGTCCGCGCCGTGCCGCGCCGCGGCGTTGGCAAGATGCGCATAAGCAACAAATGCGAAGTGCTGGTAAGTCATAGCCAGCTCGAAGATGTATCCGTCGTCGTTGATGTGCTGCGCGAGGTGCGAGCGGAACCCGCGCTCGCCGTTCACGGCCGCATCCACCCACTCCGGCCGGTCCAGCACGAAGCCGCACACGCCGATGGCCGCATTGAACCACCACTGATGGTTGTTGGGCATGCTGCCGCCCATTTCCACGGCCACGGCCGGCTCGAACAGGCCCTGCACGATGGCGCGGTGCGCGTCTTCGGGCACGGCTCCGCCGGCCAGGAGCAGCTCATAGGCCTCGGCCATGAGCACGAGCCATTTGGCCTCGTCCAGAAGCTGCGCGTGCAGGGAACCGCCGTTGCGGTCATTGTGGAACTTTGCTTCAAGCGCGTTGTAATGCTCCGCATACGCGGAAAAGATTTTGAGGGCCGCTTGCGCGTAGCGCGCGTCTCTGGAGCGGGCGAACTCCACGGCCAGGTCAAAAGCCAGGGCCTGGTTGTCGTCGTGGGAGCGGCCCTCGCGCGACCATTTGACCACCCGTTCCATGGGGATGGCGAAGGGTTCGGAAATAAAAGCGTCCAGGTCGAAATCCGCGGGCAGGGCCGCGCACGCGCGGGGCGCCGGGCACGCAACCAGGATGACGCACAGGAACAGGGAGCACAGCGCGGCGCGGATCATGCGCTCCATTATACACGCGCCGCGCGCGCGGTCAAAAGCAGTGGCGCCAAGCAAAAGCGCCCCCTCGCGGGTGCGAAGGAGCGCCGTGACATTTGCGGGTTGCGTTCTGGAGCGTTATTTGCCGCCGTTGACTTTGTCTTTCAGCGCACAGTAGCCGTAGTGCGCGAACAGGTGGTCGAGGATCAGAATGGCGGCCAGGGACTCGGCCACGGGCCAGATGCGGCCCACGATGGTGGGGTCGCGCCTCGTGATGGCCGACAGGGTCTTGTTCTCCATGGTGTACTTGTCCACGGTATTTTGCGATTTATCAATGGTGGGGGTGGGCTTGACCGCAATGCGCGCGATCACGGGCTGGCCCGTGGTGAGGCCGCCGGTGATGCCCCCGGCGTTGTTGCTGTCGAACTGGATCTTGCCGTCCGCGGAGCGCATGCGGTCGTTGGACTGGTATCCGGTCATGTCCTTGACCGCGAAGCCCGCGCCCACCTCGACCGCCTTGACCGCGCCGATGCTCATGAGCCGGCCCAGTTCGCCGTCGAGCTTGTAGAACACGGGTTCGCCCACGCCCGGAGGCAGGCCCAGGGCCGCGATCTCCACGATGCCGCCGGACGAATCCCCGGTCTGCGTAATCGCGTTGCAGGCGTCGAGCATGGCCTCGGCCGCGTCCAGGTCCGGGCAGTTGATCACATGGTGCACGCCGTACTTGTCGCGCACCTCGGCCGGGACCGGCTCCACGGCGCGCTGCCGGATCTCCGCAATTTCATTTTCGATCTCCGCGAAGATCGCCATCTTTTCGAGGAACCGCTGCTCGGGGTTGATGCGCCCGCTCACGAAAATCTGCTGATAGAACGGGTCGTAATCGCAGCGGTATTTCTTGTACTGGTTGTAAGCGGTCCAGGCGGTTTCCAGATCCACATCCTTCATTTTCACGCCCGCGGCTTCCTTGATATAAGAGAATACGCGCACGCCGCAGGCTTCGAGCACGCGGCGCGCCACATGGCCCGCGGCCACGATGGTGCTGGTGTAGCGCCCGCTGAAAAAGCCTGCGCCGATGGCGTCGTCCGCGGGGCCGTACTTCATGAACGACGCATACGACGCGTGGCCCGGCCGCGGGGTGCGGTTCGTGTCCTGGTACTGCTTGATGTGGATGAAGTGCCGGTCCAGATTGGGGATGAGCACGGTGAGGGGCGTGCCGTTGGTCTGGTTCCTGTTGCCCGCGTCCTCGATGGTGTCCGCGGCGTTCACGCCCGTGTAAATCACGGGCAGGTCCGGCTCCACGCGCGGGGACGAGAGTTCGTCCGCACCGGGCTTGCGCAGAAGCAGGTCCGAGTAGATCTCCTGCTCGGTGATGAGCATGCCCGGGGGCACGCCCTGCATGACCGAAGTGAGGCCCTCCTGATACGAGCCGCCGCCCACGGTCACCTGGAAATTGCGTCCGATGGAACAGCCAATCATGATATCGAGTCTCCTTTCAATCATCCCTCCGCGGCGCCAGTCCGGAGGAGCGTCGCGGCGCGGCCGGATATCATTGGATATAGATCCATAAGTATAAGGTTCGCGCATCCCGCGTAAAGAAATTTTTTACATGTCTTGAAGGGTGAAGCTCACCTGAACATGGCGAAAGTCACGGCGGCATAAACCGCGGCGCCCGCGGCGTGGCCGGCCAGGGGCCACAGGGGCGAGGTGGCGCGCCGGGTGAGCGAGTTGAACAGCAGGAACGAGAAGAAGAACATGGCGCAGCACGCAAGCCAGTCCCCGCCGCGCACGCTGATGTGCAGGATGGCGAACGCGCACGCGGCGCAGAACGGGATCAGAAACACGCGCATGGGCCAGCGCAGGGCGCGCGTGAGCCAGAACCCCAGCACGCTGCTCACAATCACGGCCACGCCCACGATTTCGAATGTGCCGGTCTTCCAGAAGTCCGGGTTCAGCAGGGTGTGGAAGAACGGCCCGATGAGCAGGTAGCCCGCGGCCATGACCGAGCCGATGGACACCACGAGCACGGCCGCGGCCGCGGTGTCCTTGGCGATCTTGGCCCACTGGCTGTACTCGGGACTCATGAGGTTGGTGAGGTTCTCGATGCAGGTGTTGAGCACTTCCATGGCGAACACAAAGGTGATGATCATGAACAGGAAGGCCTTGTGCAGGGCGGGCAGGCGGAAGATGACCGCGAAGCTCATGACCCACAGGGCCATGCAGAAGTGGAAGCGCATGTTGCGCTGGGTGACCATGACATAGAACAGGCCGTCGAAGGCGTACCAGAAGCTCATGACCACCTGTTTGGCCATGAAAGTGGGGTGGCTGGATTCGGGTTCGAGGCCCGCGGCGCCGCGCATGTGCGGCCCAAGCAGCGGGTCCAGGGGGGCTTCGGGTTTCGGGGCGCCGTCAGTCCGGGGTCTGGCGGCTTTGCGTTTTTTCTGCGCCATGCGTGGGCGGTTCCTTGTTTGCGCTGGGATTGCGCGCGCTGCGCGCCGCGCTCCTACATTGTATCACTTTATGGAAAACATGAAAAATGACAACCGGGTCCGCGGGCGGGGGGGAGGAAAAGCGGATCACGAATTTGCACGAATAAAAACAGAATCTTCACAAAGGATTCTTTATATGAAGGGCTGTTGAAGGGATTTCTCTATCCACGGATGAATCTCGACCGATCGCAAGACGGCTTGTCTCCGCGTCTCCGCGCCTTCGCGGTGTGCTTTGAGGATTGCCGCGGGGTTTTCGCCCCCCGCACGACAAAAGCCCCGTGGCCGTAAAAATCAGACAGGCACGCGGGACGGCGCCGCGGTTCCAGTCCCCGTTTTTGCTGCGCTTTCGTGTTTGCGCGGTGAAGTGGGCAGCCAAACCAAAACCCGGCCCCGGATTCACCGGGGCCGGGCGGCATGCGTGTTCGGTTCGTGGAGAGATATCAGTAGCGGTAGTGCTCGGGCTTGAACGGGCCGTTGACGGGCACGCCGATGTAATCGGCCTGCTTCTGTGACAGAGTGGTGAGCTTTGCGCCGAGCTTGCCCAGGTGCAGGCGCGCCACTTCTTCGTCCAGCTCCTTGGGCAGGCGGTACACATCAATGCCGCGGCCGCTGGTCCACAGGTCAATCTGGGCCATGGTCTGGTTGGTGAAGGAGTTGCTCATCACGAAGCTGGGGTGTCCGGTGGCGCAGCCCAGGTTCACAAGGCGCCCCTCGGCCAGAATGTAGATGGTGTGGCCGTCGGGGAAAGTCAGGGCGTCCACCTGGGGCTTGATGTTGGTGACGGTGACGCCGGGTAGGGCGCGGGCCGCGTCCACCTGGATTTCATTGTCGAAGTGGCCGATGTTGCATACAATGGCCTGGTCCTTCATTTTGCTCATGTGTTCGGCGGTGATGATGTCGCAGTTGCCCGTGGCGGTTACGAAGATGTCGGCGTAGGGCAGGGCGTCCTCGATAGTGGCGACCTTGTACCCGGCCATGCAGGCCTGGAGCGCGCAGATGGGATCAATCTCCGAGACCCAGACCTGCGCCTTCTGGCCGCGCAGGGATTCGGCCGAGCCTTTGCCCACATCGCCGTACCCGCACACCATGGCGACCTTGCCCGAGATCATCACATCCGTGGCGCGCTTGATGCCGTCCACCAGGGACTCGCGGCAGCCGTACACATTGTCGAATTTGCTTTTTGTCACCGAGTCGTTCACATTGATGGCCGGGCACAGCAGTTCGCCGCGCTCCATCATCTGGTACAGCCGGTGCACGCCCGTTGTGGTCTCCTCGGACACGCCCTTGAAATCCTTGACCAGGCGGTGGAAGAACTGCGGGTCCGCGGCCAGGCGTTCCTTGAGCACGCGGTTCACGATCTTGAGTTCCTTGTTGTCCGTTGGCTCGTCGAGGATGGCGGGGTTGTCCTCGGCGTAGTAGCCGCGGTGGATGATGAGCGTGGCGTCGCCGCCGTCGTCCACCACCAGGTTCGGCCCTTTGCCGTCCGGCCAGGTCAGGGCCTTGAGCGTGTATTCCCAGTATTCGTCGAGGGTCTCGCCCTTGAACGCGAACACGGGCACGCCCGAGGCGGCGATGGCCGCGGCCGCGTGGTCCTGCGTGGAGAAGATGTTGCAGGTGGCCCAGCGCACATCCGCGCCAAGCTCCACCAGGGTTTCGATGAGCACCGCGGTCTGGATGGTCATGTGCAGGCTGCCCATGACGCGCGCGCCCTTGAGGGGCTTGTCCGGCCCATACTTCTCGCGCGTGGCCATGAGGCCAGGCATCTCGTGCTCGGCGATCCGGATTTCCTTGCGCCCGAATTCCGCCAGTGCGATGTCCGCGATCACGGATTCGGTTTTTTCGTGTACCATGCTCATGAAAATTCCTCCTGAAGAATAGTTGCCTTATGGGGTTGACTGAAATCGAACCTCATCCTGCGGAGCCGGCTCGAAAATTTCGATGGACTCGTCAATGCCAAGGACGCTGGTTTCACCGCGGCTGCGAAGGGTCGCGCCGGTACCCATGCCCTCGGCCGCGGCCGCGGTCACGCCGATGCGTGTTGTGCAATTATCGGCCACCCAGGGCAGGAGCAGGAACGCGGTGTTGACCGTGGCGCCGAGCACATCGGGCCGGGCGTAGTCCGGGTGGCCGATGGTTCCGAGAAAGATTTCGCCGCAGTGCAGGGTGATGACAAGTTCGTGGGCGTCGAGCATGAGCCGGGTGTGCAGGGCCGCGTCCAGAGCGCGCCGCTCGTGCCCCTCGCCCGCGAAAAAGCCCAGGAAGCCGTCGCCCACATATTTCACGGGCACGCCTCGGTGCAGGCGCACGGCTTCGGTTACGGAGTAGTAGATGCCGTTGATCCAGGCGGCCAGGTCGCGCGGA
>JAGUYV010000211.1 GCA_020061125.1 bacterium
AGGGCTTCGCCTCGGAAACCCAGGGTGTGCAGGGCGTCCAGACCGGCGATGTCGCGCAGCTTGCTGGTGGTGTGGCTGCCCACGCACAGGCGCACATCTTCGGGCGTCATGCCGCAGCCGTTGTCGCTCACGCGAATGCGCCGGCAGCCGCCATCCTCAAGGTCAATGGCGATGTCCGTGCCGCCCGCGTCAATGGCGTTCTCGATCAGTTCCTTGGCCGCGGACGCGGGCCGTTCCACCACTTCACCGGCGGCGATTTTGGCAATGGTGACCGGGTCGAGCGCTTGAATCACGGGCATGTGGCGTGCGTGTCTCCTGTGGCGTTCAAAGGCAGGGCGACGGGAGCTGGTGGCAGAGTGCGGGAAATCCCCCGGACCACCGGATTAATGCGCCGGGCCTGATTGATCTTAGGGTGCGGCTGGAGCATGTGTCAAACAAAATGGCCTCGTACCGGATATTAGTAATTAATAAGTTCCTTTAGTAATTATAAGAGGGACGAAAATCTGCCCGCCGCGCGGAGGCGCACACCCCATGCAAACGCAGATCATGAGCATGCTCGACGCCGTGGATTCGTTCATCTGGAGCCAGTACCTGCTGATCCCGCTGCTGCTGGGAACCGGTGTCTATTTGACGCTGCGGTTTCTGTTCATCCAGGTGCGGCAGTTTCCGCACGCCGTGGCCATCGCCATGGGCCGGTACGACAACCCCAATGATGAGGGCGAGATCAAGCACTTCCAGGCCTTGAGCGCGGCGTTGAGCGCCACCATCGGCACCGGGAACATCGCGGGCGTGGCCACGGCCATCGCCGCGGGCGGCCCGGGCGCGGTGTTCTGGATGTGGATGACGGCTGTGTTCGGCATGTGCCTCAAGTTCGTGGAATGCACCCTGGCGGTCAAATATCGCGTGGTGCACGAAGACGGCACTGTGAGCGGCGGCCCCATGCACTACCTCGAGAAGGGCCTGGGTCAGAAATGGCTGGGCGTGCTGTTCGCGATGTTTGCAATTCTGGCCTCGTTCGGCATCGGGAACATGACGCAAATCAACAGCCTGGCGCACGCATCCGAGCGCGTGCAGTTTCTGAACGCGATCATGACGCCGTCCCAGATTCACATGGCCGCGGGCGTCGTGGCGGCCACGCTCACGGCGCTGGTGATCCTGGGCGGCATCAAGCGCATCGGACAGGTGGCCTCGGTGCTGGTTCCGTTTATGTCCATAGTGTACATCGGCGGCGCGCTATTTATTTTTCTGTCAAACATCGAGGCGGTTCCATCCACCTTCGTGTACATATTCCGGGATGCGTTTCAGCCGTCAGCCGCGGCGGGCGGGTTCGCGGGCGCGGCCGTGGCGCAGACCATTCGCTACGGCGTGGCGCGCGGCATCTTCAGCAACGAAAGCGGCCTTGGCAGCGCGCCCATAGCCCACGCCGCCGCGCGCACCAACGAGCCGGTGCGCGAGGGCCTGGTGGCCATGATGGAGCCTTTCATTGACACCCTCATGATTTGCTCCATGACCGGATTCGTGGTCGTGTCCTCGGGAATGTGGATGGAAATTGGTCCAACCGGTGAGCAGCTTACCGGCGCGCAGCTCACGGCCGCGGCGTTCTCCCAGCATTTCCCGGAATTCGGCAACATTATCGTGAGTACGGGCCTGCTCCTGTTCACCTTCAGCACGCTGGTTTCCTGGTCCTACTACGGCGACCGGTGCGCGGATTACCTGTTCGGGCCGCGCGCGGTGGTTCCTTACAGGATCGTCTTCTGCCTGATCATCCTGGTGGGCGCAAATCTGGAGCTGAAGTTGGTGTGGACCTTCTCGGACATTGCCAACGGGCTGATGGCGCTGCCCAACCTGGTGGCGCTGCTGTTCCTGGGCGGGGCCGTGCGCGCGGATGTGCGCGACTATTTCTCGCGCAAGCACAAGCGGTACTGGTGACGGCGCGCGCCAATATTTGCCTTGCGCGTTCCGCGCCGCGCATTACAATTACATGCGTAATACAGTCATTGTGAGAGGTTCTTGCCCATGCCCGCGAAAAAACCGTCGTCCAAGGAAGAAATCAGAGACGCTATAGACAGGATAGACGCGCAGATGATCAAGCTGCTGGCGCGCCGCGCAGCCCTGGCCCAGCAGGTCATACAATATAAAAAGGTATATTATGATCCCGCGCGCGAGAATCAGATTCTCGATCGCCTGTACGGACTCAACCCCGGCCCTCTGAAGAACGATTCCGTGAAAGTCATCTGGCGCGAAATTATGGGAGCATGCCGCGATCTACAGCGGCCCCTCACCATCGCGTATATGGGTCCCCAGGCAACATTTTCCCATGCGGCCGTGAAGCAGAAATTCGGCGGCAGCGTCCAGGAAATGGCCTGCTTCGACATCCCCACGGTGTTCGACGAGGTGGAAAAGGAAGCCGCGGACTTCGGCGTGGTGCCCTTCGAGAACTCCACCGAGGGCGTGATCAACTACACCCTGGACCGCTTCGCGTCCACGCCGCTCACCATCTGCGGCGAGGTGTTCCTGGATGTGAAGCTGTTCGTGCTTTCTCTGGAATCGGACCTCAAGAGCGTGAAGCGGATCTACGCGCACCCCAAGACAATCGAGCAGGCCAGCGCGTGGCTGCGCGAGAAGGCCGCGGACAAGGAAATCATCCAGGTCACGAGCACGGGCATCGCGGCCCAGCGCGCGGCCGAAGGCAGGAAAAGCGCGGCCATCGCCAGCCGCCTGGCCGCGGGCCTCTACGGGCTCAAGATCATCGAGCAGCGCGTGGAAGGCTCGCGCGACAACAAGACCCGCTTCCTGGTCATCGGCCGCGAGCGCATGCCCCGCACCGGCAAGGACAAAACCTCCATCCTCTTCTCCGTGCGCCACGAACCGGGCACCCTGTACCGCTCCCTGCGCGCCTTCGAGAAGCACGGCATCAACCTCACCATGATGCAGGCCCGCCCATCGCGCAGCGGCCAGTGGGAATACATCTTTTTCGTGGACGCACAGGGGCACCAGGACGACGCCAATCTCCAGAAGTCCCTCAACGAAATGAAGAAGGAAACAATCCTCCTCAAGCTCATGGGTTCCTATCCGGAAGAAACCCGCTGAAGCGCGCCGGCTAAGACTCACATTCCACAACACCGCCGCCTCGGCTTTGTGCGTGTGATCCACGATACATGTGACGCAGATTACATTGACATTACGCGCCCGGAAGCGAAAAATAGATGTATGATTCTCCGCACGGCTTGTTCCCGAACAGAAACTCTTTACAACACACAATCTGTATTTATTTTCTCTTCATTCTCCGCAGGGAGTTTGCAATAAAATTCCACACAATAATCAAGGGGGAAACACAGACACATGAAAACAGTGAAGAGATGTTTTTATCTCGCAATGCTCGCGGCCATCAGCCTGGTCATCAGCTCATGCGGCAACGGGGGCGTGCCCTCGGTGTCCAGCGGCAGCTCCACCACGCGCGTGGCCGGCATCGTGACCGACGCTCCGGCCTCGGGCGCCACGGTGCGCATGTACTCCATGAAGACCGGCGCACAGGTCGGCTCCGACGCCACCACTCTGGCCGACGGCACCTTCTCCATTGACGCCGATTTCAGCCAGTACGACGCCGACGATGTGTTTTACACCGTGGCCGAAGGCGGCCAGGTCAATGGCGCGGACGCGGACTTCCTGAAATTCAAGTCTATTCTCGGATCCCAGTCCGAACTCGAAACCGCGGGAGCTGACGGCACAGTCAACACCACGGACATCCCGGACCTGGCGGTCAGCAATGTGACCAGCGCCAAGGTTCTGCTTGTGGAGAAAAAGCGCGGCATCACCGTGGACGCGGGCCAGAACCTGGCCGCGGCCATCACCAATATCGCCACTGACAAACGGGAACAGGAAACCGAGAACATGGGCCTGGTGCTCAAAGTCGCGGGCGCGATCAAGGCCCTGGTGGATGACCCGAACGGCGCATCCGCCCTGGCGGGCACCACCCTGAACCAGACCACGGACATCATGACCTACATGTCGAATTATGTGTCCGTGACCAACGGCGTGGCCGATGTGGCCCTGCCCGCCGCGGTGGACACCGCAGGCGCAGCCCAGGAAGCCGCGATTCTTGCGGACGCCAACCTGTCCGCCGGTCTCACCGGCGAAGCCGCGGAAGCAATTACCGCCGCCACGGTGGCCGGTTCATGGTACGGCTACAGCGTGAACACCTGGGGGCCCGCCGAAGAGATGAGAGGCCCGCAACTTCACAACATGACCGTGGCCGCCACCGGCGGAAACTGCACCTCCAGCCAGCTCTACCTCACCCTCCAGGAAGACGGCCAGAACGACACGGTCAATGTTTGCGCCGACCTTAGCGGAAATGTCATCACATTCACGCTCACCAACACCGAATCCGACGGCAGCACATTCACGGACGACATCGTGGGCACCATTGACGGCAATAACATGGATGGAACCTTTACGACCAAAGTTGGCGGCAAGGCCGTGGCCGGCGGCATCTTCAAGTTCGGCATGGCTGACGCCTCCACCCTGGCCGGCACTTACAGCTTCACCGGCGAGCACACGGTGCTGTTCGTGCAGCAGGGCATCACCCACACCGCAGTCGGCGAAACCGGCACCATTCAGGGCAGCTTCACCGTGTCCGGAACCACGGTTCAGGGAACCATCACAGAGCAGAATTCCGCGGGGCAGGACATTCTCATGGGCGAGTTGGACGGCCCGCGCGTCAAGGCCCGCCTCACCACACTGGACCAGGCTGGCAACCCGGCCAACACCATTTTCATGGTCTTCCTGCTTAACGACTACGAAGTCACCGGACTGTACATGGAATTCGCCGGACAGCTCACCGATCCCACAGGCGATCCCACGGATGCCGGCAAGTTCAAGTTGAGCAATGTAACCAAAAGCTAGACCCGCCGCGCGTTTCGAAAAAACGGAACAATTTTCAACACGCAACCGCAACAATCAGCCCCCGGCCTTTGGGCCGGGGGTTTTGTGCGCGGAAAAGAGACATAAACTCGCCCGCGGCATTTGATTCGTTGCCTTCCGGCAACATCGCAGCATGGCTTTTTGTCAAACAATTGCTAAATAATGACAGAAAGTATGCTAATAAGCAAAACAAATGACAAATGGCTACTGCGAAGTAGCGGATTGGCAAAAAGCGAACGCCGATCTGAAAAAAGTTGCCAAAAAGGATGTAAAGAAATGGATTTTTGGCAAATCAATTAAAAACCCGGCTTGATTTTTCCGCATTACCCGAACTTAACACAACAAACAATAAATTAAAATGCCAATTCACGCGCTTGGGACAGTGATCCCGGACAGCCGCCGGAACCTGCAAGGACCGCTGCCGCCGTGTCCGGGGAACATTGATCCCCTTACGATTGTTGTGCGGGTATGGGACCGAACCGCTTTTATGGCATGGTCAGCATTTTGTGAAGATTCGGAAACTGTGAGGCTTTCGTAAAATTTCTTGAAGATACGGTTGGCGAATCACCTGTATTTGCCGCTTCTCTTATATTTTCTCATAGAAAAGATCATGGAAATCAGAGGCGAAATCGTGTAAAATTGAGTGTCAGAGAAGTTAGACCAAGCTAAGTTTAGTGTCATTCGCCTCAACAGCCTCACAAACGGTGAACCAGTGTAACAAAATTTGAACCATTTTGAGACAGGGAGAACATCATGAGAAAATCCCTAACGAGCCTAACATTTGTATTCCTTGCCGCATGGGCGACATTGGCGGCGTATGCGGGACCCGCTGCAGGGCAACAGGCCGGGCAGCGGGTTTTTGTTGATAACTTCGAGTTTTCGGGCGTTACGGCCATGAAAATCGAAGATTTGGAGCGGGCCGTGGCTGATTTCCAGGGCAGGGAGCTGACCCTTGATGAAATCAAGGCTGCGGCGGATTCCGTGTCCGCGGCGTACCACGAGCAGGGTTATTTTCTGGCCCGCGCGGCGCTGCCCGAGCAGGATATTTCCGGAGGCGTGGTCCGCATACATGTCTTCGAAGGCAAGCTCGGCAAGGTCATCATCAACGGCGACGCAGGTTATTCGAACGCGTTTTTGAAGTCGTATTTCAACAGCGTCCGCAATCAGGGCGTGATTAAAAAGCGCGACATGGAACGGGCGCTGCTGCTCATCAGCGAACTGCCGGGCATGAAGATGCAGTCCCTTCTGCAGGCGGGGGCGGAGCAGGGCGAGACCGACATCGTGCTCACTGTGGAAAAGGGCCGCAGTGCGGCGGCCAGATTTTCCGTTGACAATTTCGGCTCCCAGTTCGCCCGGGTCCGCGCGCATCTGGGCGCGGATGTCATGAACAGGCTCGGCCGCGGCTCCATGTTTTCCATGAGCACGGTGCGCAGCGTGAGCTCCAACAATCTTTACTACTACAGCATGAGCTACGCAGCACCTATCAATGCGCGGGGCCTTTCGTTCGGCATGTACGGTCTGGCCGGCGACTTCGGCGTGGGCAAGGAATTCGCGGTGCTGGACATCCAGGGCCGCGCTTCGTCCATGGGTATCTATCTGGCGCAGACCATAGCCTTCAATGAGGAATACAAAACCTCGATGCAGCTCGGTCTGGATGTGCGCAACAGCAAGCAGAACATTCTCGGGTTCACCAGCAGCAAGGACGAAATCCGGTCCCTGCGCCTGGGCTGGCAAAGAAGCTCGCAGACCCGCTCGGGGCGCTCATTCCTGGCGCTGTCCCTGCACAAGGGTCTGGGCGAAGCCCTGGGCGGTATGTCCACGCACGACCCGCTTTCGAGCCGCGCGCATGCGGGTGCGGACAATGATTTCTTCAAATTTACATATGAGTACGGCCGGGCCAGGAAGCTGGGTCCGAAGTCCATGCTGGTGATGCGCCTGTCCGGCCAGCAGAGCGGCGACAGCTTGGTGGTCGGCGAGCAGATGGCCATCGGCGGTGTGGATTCGGTGCGAGGATATCCGCAGGCCGAGTACCTTGGCGACAGTGGCATTCAGGCCAGCCTGGAGGCGCGGTTCTCGCCCAGCGAGAAGCGCGCATCGGAATTCCAGGTCGCAACCTTTGTGGACTGGGGCCGTGTTTCGGTCAAGGTTCCGGCTCTGGGCCAGGACAAGAATTCCTCCATCACCGGCGCGGGCCTGGGTTTCAGGTACAGCCCGGGCAACGGATATTTCGTACGCACGGATGTGGGCTTCCCTCTGGGCAAGGATTCTTCCGACGGGCGATCCGCCGTGTACTATCTTCAGTTTTCCAAGTCAAGCAACGATTGATGCAAAGGTGAGCAAAGCACGACCTCTGCAAAAAGGAGCACGCCATGAACACACAACAAACTAACGGATTCTTCGACAAGATAAAGAAGATTATCACGAGGACGCTGGCCCGGGCGGCGCGCATGATCTTGCCTGCGTTGCTGATCACGGGTTCCACGGCGCATGCCGCGCCGCAGGGAGGCATTGTGTCCGGCGGCGTGGTGAACATCGCGCAGCCCGATCCCCTGACCACCGAGATCACCCAGTTCACGGACAAGGGCATCATCAACTGGTCCCGGTTCGATGTGGATGTGAACGAGCTTGTGCAGTTCATCCAGCCGGGCGCGGACTCCGTGACCCTGAACCGGGTGAACAGCGCGGATCCGTCCGTGGTGCTCGGGCAGATGCTGGCCAACGGCCGGGTGTTCCTTGTGAATCCCAACGGCGTGCTCTTCGGGGATAGCGCAAGGGTGGATGTGGGTTCTCTTGTGGCCACCACCTTCGGCATCAGCGACAACGATTTCATGAACGGCAAATTCGACTTCGCGCAGCAGGCGGGCGCGGAAGGGGCCTATGTCATAAATAAAGGAGACATCAAGGTTTCCGATCAGGGGTTTGTAATCCTTGCGGCGGGCGGAGTGCAGAACGACGGGCTGGTTGTGGCCAATGCGGGAACCGTGGTCCTGGGCGCGGGCGAACAGTTGACCGTGGACTTCCGCGGCGACAAGCTCATGAGCTACGCGGTGAGCGGCACGGTGGCGGACAAGGTGAAGAGTCCTGACGGATCGCCGCTGGCCTCGGCCGTGTCCAACACGGGCACGCTGTCCGCGCCGGGCGGCGAAATCCTTCTCACCGGCGATGCGGCCCGTGAGATTGTTTCCTCGGTTGTGAACCAGAGCGGGATCGTGGAAGCGCAGTCCCTGGTGAGCGAGGGCGGCAAGATCATGCTGACCGGCCGGGGCGGCGGCATTGTTATGAACAGCGGTTCGCTGGATGTGTCCGCGGCTGAAGCGGGCGCGCAGGCGGGCGGCGTGGAAATTACCGGCGAGTACGCCGGCAACTCGGGCGAGATTCGCGCACTGGGCGCGGACGGCGCGCAAGGCGGGGCCGTGACAATTTCGTCCACAAAGCAAACCCTGCTGACTACAACCGGCGTGATTGACGCCAGCGGGCGCGGCGATTCGGACGGCGGCAGCATTCTGCTGCTGTCACAGGGCGGAACTGCGTCCGGCGGCAGTCTGATTGCGCGCGGCGGCGAGTCCGGCGGCGACGGCGGGTTCGTGGAAATCAGCGCTCTCGAGGGCCTGTCGTTCACCGGAACCGTGGACACTTTTGCGCCCGCGGGCCAGACCGGGCGGCTGCTCATAGACCCCCGCAATGTGACCATTGCGGTGGGCGGCGGCGCGACCCTGGCCCAGGTGGACCAGTTCTCGGACACCCCTGCCGCGGACGCCACCATTGACGCAGCCACAATAAACGCGGCTGCGGCCAATGTTACGATTCAGGCCAATAATGACATTACCGTGAACCAGAACATCAACATCGCTCTGGCCGGTGTGGGCCTGACCCTGCAGGGCGGGCGCAATGTGGCGATCAATAACAACATCACCACTAACAACGGCGCGGTCTCGATCACGGCCAACGACCAGACGGCCGTGGACCCGGGCCAGCGCCAGACCGGAGCCGGCGGCATTTCCATGGCGTCCGGCGCAACGATCAACGCGGGCAGCGCCAATGTGAATATGACCATAGGCACACTGTCCGACGCCGGGGGCGTGACCGTCGGAACCATTAACACCACCGGCAATGTCACCATCAGTTCGGCGGGCGCCATCACAGCGGTGAACGCCAACAACGGCGTTGCGGACATCACTGCGGCCACACTCGACATGAGCGTGTCAGCGGCCAGCGCCATGATCGGCGCGGACGGCACGGCCATCGAATTCAACGCCACGACCCTGAATGCACAGACCAGCGACGGGTCCATGGTTCTTAAGGATACGGCCGGTGGAGTGCAGATCGGCACGGTGGACGCGGGCGCCGCCACGGTGATCCTCACGGCCAACGACGGGGCCGTGACAGGCGGCGGCGGGAACAGCCTTACGGCCGGAACCGTGAACATCACCACCACGAACAGCTCCTCGGACCCCGCAGTCATTCAACCCACGGACGGCTCCATCGGCACCCTGGCCAACCCCATCAACACCACTGTCGGCATATTCAACGCCACCACCGTGAACGGCGGCATATTTATAAATGAAACGGACGGGATGATCATCGGCACGGTCGTGGCCAAGGAAAAGGGTTACACGCCCGTTTACGACGGTTCAACCAATATCAAGCTCGGCACGAGCGGCGAGGACGGAACCCGAGATATTTCCATAATCGCGGGCGGGGATATGATTGTCGGCTCCATCACGGCCCCGGATGCGGTCACACTCCAGACCACAGCAGGCAACATTTACGACAACAATCAGGCGTCCGTGAATGTGCTGGCGCAGTCCGTGAACTACAATGCATCGGGCTTCGTTGGCCAGTCCTCGGATCCCATTGAAAGCAATGTGGAGAGCGTGAGCGCCAACACCACTAACGGCGGCGTGTATGTGACCCTGGGATTCGGCGGCGCCATCGGTACCATCCTTTCCGGCGGGGTCAACGATGTCGTGGTCACCAACCCGTCCAATTCCTTGAATATCGGTTCGATTACGGCCGGGGGCGCGGTCACGGTGCAGAACACGGGCGGCTCCCTGCTCGACGGCAACGGAGCGGCCGTGAACATCACTGCAAACGCCCTGACCATCGAAGCCAAAAACGGAATCGGATCATCCGGCGATGCGATTGAAACCAATGTGAGCCAGATTACCACCAAAACGACCGAAGCCGCGGCTGTGACCAACATCTCGCAGGCTGCGGGCCTGACCTCGATTTCCGCGGAAACCAAGGGCGGAAATGTGAACATCGGAAGCATGTCGTTTGTTGCCGGGGCAAGTGTGCTGCTGAATTCCACGGGCGGCATTCCGCTCACATTCAACAATACCGGCGGCAGCATAAAGATAGGAACAATTAACGCGGGCGCGGGCGCCGTGAGCCTGACCGCCATCGGGTCCATTACGGAAAACACAAACGACACGGCCGTGAAAATCACGGCTGGTTCCGCCTCGTTGAGCGCGGGCAGCGGAGTGGGCGCGTCCGGCAACCCCATTGACACGACGGTCACAAGCCTGACCGCCACGGCAGGCGCGGGCGGCGTCTACATTCGCGAAACGGACGGGCTGACCATAACGGCCACGGCCGCGGGCGCGAACAATGATGTGGAAGTGGCCTCGGTTGCGGGTAACATCACCATAGGGTCCATCACCGCGCCAGACCAAGTGGTGCTGAACGCGGGCGGTTCCATACTGGCGTCCGCACCGGCCCAGACCGTGATCACGGCCGCGGGCGCGAACCTCACCGCCGGCAGCGGCGCAATTGGCGCGGCCGGAACCGCGCTGATCACCTCGGTTTCGACAATGGCCGCAAGCGCCAACACCGGACTGTTCATCAACAACCGGAAATCCATGAGCTTCACATCGGGAACCGTGTCCGCGGGCGATCTCGGGGTCACGGTTTCCGGGGACCTCACGCTTGGCGCGCTGACCACGAGCGGCGCAGCCACCATCAACGCAACCGGCAAGCTCCTTGACGGCAACGCGGGCGCATCAACTAATCTGACCGCGACCACGGCCAACATCACCGCCAAGCAGATCGGCGAATCCACCGGCCCACTGCAAACACTGATAGGCACGCTCACGGCCATGGCTTCGGCCGGAGGCATTTTTATTGACGATCTGGGCACGGGCACATTCAATCTCACCACGGCCACAGCCCAGGGTCCGAGCGCCAATGTGGGCATCACCAGCGCCGGGGACATCAATCTGGGCGCGGTCACGGCAGAAGGCGACACCGTGAGCATCGAGGCCGCGGGGCGCATTGACGACTCCAACGCGGCCGCTACCAATGTGACCGCGCGCACTCTGGAAATCACCGCGCCCGACGGGATTTTCGATCTGGAAATCTCCGTGGACGAACTGTCGGCGGACGGCGGCGCGGGCGGCGCTACGCTCACCAATTCCTCGCCCCTGGCCCTCACGGAAACCTCCCTCGAATCCGGCAACGGACACTACACCGCCGTGTCCATAACCATTCTCGACTTCCTCGACAACCTCGCCACACTCCAGCCCGGAACATCCCTGCACCTTGAGACATCCACCGGCGACATCGTGTTCCTTGACCCGAACGACACAATAGCCGTGACAGGAGCGGCCACCATATATGTGAATGCGGGAACCACCGTTGGCAGCGGCGCCGTGGCCATCCTGGGCAATTTAGAAACACAGGGCGGCAACATTGACGTGTCCGCGGACAGCCATGTCACAATAGGCCTCC
The DNA here is from genome assembly GCA_020061125.1 of bacterium. Taxonomy (GTDB): domain Bacteria; phylum UBP15; class UBA6099; order UBA6099; family DSWB01; genus DSWB01. Next base: position 11,650 of record JAGUYV010000211.1, read on the forward strand.
TCGACGCCGGAACCGGAGATGTGAGCGTGGTTTCCCGTAACGGAGTGATTGTGGACGGCAACGGCGCGGCCGTGAACATCATCGCGGACCAGGTCACTCTCGAGGGCAACAAGCGCGACACAGAAGATGAAAATGTGGTTCTGATAACGGCCATATCAGAGGCCGCGGCGCTCGATGCCGAAGTCAGAACCAAGGAAACGATTCTCGAACTTACGCAGAGCACCTATGCGGCCATGGCCGCGGCCGCATCGGCCAAGGAATCCGCGCTTGCAGTGGTCAATATTGATGTGGCCAACAAGCAGGCGCTTGCAGACAGCCTCCAGGCGTCTGCGGATGAAGCGCAGCTCGCCGCGGATATAGCAAGCTCATTGTCCACGGGCCTCGGCGCCGCGGCCACGGCAGCGGACCTTGTGGCAGGCGCGGCGCAGGCCATTCCGCTTACCGGA
>JAGUYV010000308.1 GCA_020061125.1 bacterium
AGCCACGGCTCACCCTGCGCTCCGCGCCCGCACATGACCGCGTCGCAACCGGTCTGCTCGATCATGGCTTGTGCATCTTCGGGCGTCCAGATATCCCCGGACCCGATGACCGGCACGGTCACAGTCTCTTTGAGAACGGCGATCTGTTTCCAGTCGGAATGGCCGGTGAATCGCTGGCGGCGCGTGCGCGGGTGCAGGCACAGGGCCGCGGCCCCATTGTCCACGCACAGGCGCGCGATGTCCAGAAAATTCATGGTGTCCCCGTCCATGCCCAGGCGCAACTTCACGGTCACGGGCAGGCGTGTGGCGCCGGCAACCGCGCGCACCACCTCCGCAGCGCGATCCGGATGCGCCATGAGCGCCACCCCGCCGTTGCCTTTCAGCACCTTCGGGGCAGGACAGCCCATGTTGATGTCAATGGCGCGGAACAGGCCCGCGCCTTCCAGGGCCGCGGCCGCATCCGCCATGATTTCCGGCTCGCCCCCGAAAATCTGGCCGATGAGCGTGAAGTCTCCGTTGCTGGGCGGCATGTTGTCGAGAAGCGCCAGGGTTTTCTTCTGCCCGCGCGCCAGGCCGTGAGCCGTGAGAAGGCCCGTGGTGATGCAGCGGCAGCCCAGGTCCATGAGGATGCGGCAGAAACTGGCGGTGTTCACGCCCGCCATGGGCGCCATGAGAACTTTGCTGCGGTACAGGTCCGCGATTCCGGTCATGGGGAATATTGTAATGACGCATGGCGCGCCGCGCTATTCGCAGTCGCCGCTGTACAGGCTCATGTAATTGACGATGATCTCCACGGCCGCGGGGCGCATGTCCTGCTTGAGGGATTTGTCCTGAAGAGCGCGGTCCGTGCCGCGCCAGATTTCGCACCAGTCGCCGTCCATGGCGGCCTGCCCCCGAATGAGCGCCTGCACCAGGGACACGGTGAGGCTTCCGGCCTGCGGCTTTTTGCCTGACTTGCCCCGCGCGGCCATGCCGCGGACCGCGGACTCGATCATGGGCAGCGCCTTGCCGGGATTGAAATAATCGTCAAGAACTGTGAGGTACGCCAGGCAGAAAAGCGCGCCGGGATCCAGGGTATCGTAGGAAAACTCCACCACCGGCGTACCGCGCTGCGCCGCGAGATACCAGGTGAACAATTCCGCGTTGTTGCGGCCTTCGAACTTCCAGCCGAGAGCGTTGATGGCCGCGGCCTTGATGTCCAGCGGATTGTCCGGATTCACGAGGAACTCCGCGATCTTCCCGTCCATGACATGGCTCGCGGCCGCGCGCTGCACGATCTCGTGGTCAAGATATGCGGTGTGGAAATCCGTGGAGGTCACCGGAGAATCCGCTCGCGCCGGAGTCGAAAAACCAAAGGCCAGCGCCAGCAGCGCGGCGATTATCATTGCGGGTCTCATGAAAATCATCTCCCTGTGCCCGCGCGCGGGCGCGGCCTGTTGGCGGAACTCACCTGTACGCGTCCCGCCTGTGCCTCACGGCGTGTATTGTCAACATGGCTTTCGCGGGATCAAATTCATATACGATGCGGAAGTCCCCGACCCGGTATCTGCGCAAACCCGTGAATTCGCCCTTGAGCGCTTCGCCGCGCAACGGGTTGTCCGCCAGCACGCGCAGGGCTTGCGCGCACCGCGTCTTCGTGTCCGCGGCAAGCCTGCCGATATCCTTGCCCGCGCTCCGGGTTATTTCAATGCGCAGGCTCACAACGGCTCTCCGAAAACATCCTCGAAGGAATCCACACGGCCGCTTTTCTTGTCCTCCCGGCTCTGGCGGATGCTTTTGACCAGCCCCGGGTCCGCGATCACATCGAGGGTTGCCAGAAGGCTTCTGTATTCTTCATATCCAATGAGCGTGGCCGCGGGTTCGCCGTTGTGCGTGATGATGTACCGGTCCGGCGCTTTGTCCAGCTCCTTGACCAGCTTGAGAATCTGGCTTCTCAACTTCGAGGCTGTAATGAACTGTGTTCCCATGAGCGGCTCCGTTGCAATAAACTGTACATTCTATTGTAACTCATTATGCGAACTATGCAACCCTTGCGATATGAGATTATTGCATTCGCGCGGCCGCGCGGATAAACTGGTCGCATGGTCATGCCGGAGTTCAGCATACGAACACAGCCCGTGGCGCGCTGCCCGCTGTGCCGTGGCGCAGAGCGCGCCGAACGCATCCGCGTGTCCGGGCCGCTCGGGTTCGAAGCGCGGTTTGTGGAGTGCGCGGGCTGCGGTCTGGTTTACATGGACCCTGCGCCGGACGAGGACACGCTGGCCGCGTTTTACCGCGACATTTACACGCACCCCGAGTTCCGGGCCGCGGACGGGCATATGCACCAGGACCCGCGCCAGGAGTTCGTGCATGCGTTCCCCGTGCAGGAATCGCACATGGACGAGATTGAAAAACACAAGAGCGCGCCGGGGCGGCTTCTGGACGCGGGGTGCGCGTATGGCGGACTGCTTCTGGAGGCTGCGCTGCGCGGCTGGGAAGCCGCGGGCGTGGAGCCGTCCGAAGACGCCGCCCGGTTCTGCCGCGATTCCCTGGGCTTGAATGTGAAGCAGGCGGGGCTTCTGGACGCGGACCTGCCCG
>JAGUYV010000326.1 GCA_020061125.1 bacterium
ACGGCCCGAGCGGCGCACAACGCCGGGGGACCGCGTGCGGGCGCGCGCCCCGGCTTTTTTTGCATGGGACCGGGCGGGTTGCCGCCCGTTTGCGATAGCAGTGCATCACGAATGCACGCCAGTGTAACTGATTACACTGGCCGTGATCAGTCCAACGGGCGTGGACTCCAGTGCACGCGATTGCAGTGAAAACACGATAACAACAAACCAGTCCAACCGATTGGACTACAAAACATGATAACAACAAAAAAGGAGCGGGGAAATGGAAAACAAAAAAAACGGCGAAAACAAAGGGCTTGTTAAATTCGATCCAGATTTTAAGGGGCTGGAATCGGCGGTGAAATACAGCATTGACTCATATTATGACGCCGGAATTCCGAAACATATCCTTGAAACCGGGGATGAAAAAGCCATTTTTGATTATGTCGCCCCAACTGTGATGGGCCTGCTCGGCCAGTACGAAAACACCCGGCTTACGATGGCCATGTTCCAGACCGCGATCCGGATCAAGCTGGGCGCAATATTCACTGATGTGAATGAAAAACTCGGCACGCACAGAATGCTCGAATTCGGCGAACAATTGCGTATCAGCAAACGCGCAATCTACAACTACATTTCGATATTCAAGCACAGGCATGAGAACTTCATCGCCACGCTGCCGCCGACCAAGGCGCTGCACTGCATCGAGCTACTGCAAAATGATGAAGTGCAGCTTAAGGGCGACAAGCTGGTTATCAACATGGATGGGGAAAACATCGAGATCGGAGCGGAAAGCAGCGGGGAAACGGATTTCCGGTATTACAAGGCGCTGGTGAAAAAACACCAGGCCATGAAAAAGGAACTCGAAACGGAACAGAAAAATAATAAAAAGCTCGAAGACTTTTACGAAAAACAGTTGAAAAAAAACCAGGAGGAAATCGCCGCACTGAATAAACGGGTTGCCGCTCTCTCGCCCGCTGACATGGAAACGGAACTGGACAGCGCCATCGTGTTCATTCGCGAAAAATTTGATTCCGCGGCGCAGCTTATCGTGAAAATGAACAACATGGAACTGACGCCCTATCTGCGCGCGAAGCTGCACAACTCCATTGACTACATGCATACCATTTTGAGCAACCTGTTTGCAGATTCAGGGTATGAGGAAGCGCATGACTGATTCACGCGAGAAAATGTGGGCTGCGAGCCAAAGACACATGATCGAAGAAAGGATGATCATCAAGGCATACGCGGAATGCGCGTGCGCCCCGCACGGTGAAAAATGGCGCGCGAAATATGTATGGGCGGAAACATTCGGCGTAAGCGTCAGCACACTCGGCAGATGGTTCAAAAAGCTCATAGCACCGGACCGCGAAACCAACACAGGAACACGGCTCATGTTAAAAGAAGCATTGATTGCCCTGGCATACAACGAATGCGAGCGCGCCCCGCATGGTGGGAAAAGCCGCGTGAATGCCGAGTGGGCGAAAGTCTTTGGCATCAGACCAGGAACACTCAAAAAGTGGTTCGCAAACCGCAGGCTTTCGGAAAAGGGAACCGTCGCAAACAGGGGAAGGATGAAAAGCTGAAGGTAATCCTGAATGAACTGCCACGCGAAACAAGAAATGATGCAAGATGCTTACCGCGAAATCGCCGCATCCTGCCACGGCGCGAAGGGGCGCATGAAAGAGAAATGGGCTGGCATTTTTGGGGTTTCCGCAGTAACGCTTGACCGATGGCTCAAAGAGTATTCATGCAGAGAATCAACAGGGCGCGCGCACGAAGCCATGAGCAACAAAGCAGCCTCGAAAGAATACGCCGAAACAGTGTTTGCCATGAAGCAGAAAATGGGTTGTGAAAAACGCACCTTAACAACCACGGAGGCGATAGCCATGTGCGAGCAACAGGGGCTTATACCCGAGGGCGTGATCACCGTCGCAGAAGCGAACCGGATTGCGCGCGTTCATGGAATCACGCGCAAGACACGGACGCGGCGCATGGAGAGCCGGATCGTGAATGAAACGCAACTTACGGACGGCAGCGGATCGGAATATCTGTATGTGAAGAAGCCATTGCCTGACGGGGATTGGCTGCTCGGGATCCGGACCACGAAAAAGACCTCGGAAAAGAACCCGCGGCTTGGCGGCGAGGAACCAGGCGAAGATGAAGGGCGGCTGCTGGTTTATTACTACGGCTTAGTGGAAGCGTGCAGCCGTGTGCTGTACGCCGAAGTTTCGGTTGCGCGCGGTGAAAGCGCGGTGGACCACATTGAATTCCTGGAGCGGGCCTGGCGCGTGAAGGGGGATCATCCGCTGGCGGGAATGCCGAAGCGCCTTATCACGGACAACGGGCCGCTCGGCAGGCCAGGATACGGTGACAGCTTGATGAGGGAACTCGGCGTGGAGTTGATCACGCACATGCCGTATCAGAGCCAGGCCAAGGGGAAAATTGAACGGGTATGGCGCACCATGTGGCAACGGTTCGAGCTGCCGTTTCTGGCGAACAAGGGGCGCGAGATCAGGCTGTCGGAACTGCAAGCCATGCTGACAAACTTTTTGCGGGAATACAACACATTGCCGTGCCCGAACCTGTTGTACAAGCCCATGCGCCTGACGCGCATTGAAGCGCTGCGGCGGTTTGCGAATGAAGCAATCACTCTGCCGCCGAGCGACGCGCGGTTTCTGGACCTTGCGACAAAGGAAACAGAGCGCACCGTCAACGCCGCGTGCGCGGTCACGCTGGACAACATCGAATATGAAATCATCGGCACGCCCTGGCATCTTGTGTCGCAGAAAGTGGGCGTGCGGCGCAGCTTGAGCGGGCGCGTGCAAGTGAGAAATCCGCAAACAAAACAATGGCTTGACACGAAGCAATACCGCTATCTCGAAGACAGCGAATACAGGAATTTCAAGCGCGACATCAACGATGAGCTGCGCGAAGCCGCGGCGGACATCTCGCCCGCGGAGCGGTTTTTATACGAGGGCGGGGAGCGAACGGGCGCGGCGTGCGGGGAAACCGTGGTGGACCTTGCGGGGGCGCGGGAAGCGCAACTGGCGTCGGAACGGGAGAGCCGGGGATTCAACAGCCTGACGGAAGCGCTCGGGTTCGTGGCGGACATCATCGGGCGGCCCGTGTGGAAGCTGCGCGAAGAGTTTCCGAATGAAGAGGCATTGATTGGCCGCATCGAGCAATACATCACCGAGAACATCCATGACCGCGCCGCGATACAGCGGTTCGCGGAACTGCTGTTTCAGAAACTGCCCGCGCGGAGCGTGGCGCAATGACCGGGAGGGGAAAACGCATGATAGACATCTTGGATCAAATGGCGCATTTCGGGCTGAAAAAGGACCCGTTCGGCAAAGCCGGGCACGGGGACCTGTTTCGCGGCAAGAAATATCAGTCGGCATTGAACCTGATGCACGACTGGATGCGGCGCGGAGAAATGGGCGCGCTGATCGGCCCGCCAGGGAGCGGCAAGAGCACGATCATCAACGACCTTGCGGCGCGGTGCCAGGAGGCCGGGGACGTGCGGCTGGTGCATGTCGGGCACCCGGGACGCATCACGGTTTCCGACGTGTCCATATACGGCGCGCTGCTGATGGAATTCGCAAAGGACGGCCTGACATTATCGTCCCGATCGCAGATCCGGTTCACGGAACTGCGGGCGTTTCTGGGCGACACAATGAAGGGCGTTCACGTGGGGATCATCTTGGACGAATGCCACAGGTACCGGGGCGAATTTCTGCGGGTTGTCAAGGAATTCAGTGAAATGCACTGGGGGCTGCGCACGGATTTGCTCGGGGTGATCTTCTGCGGCTGGCCATCGTTCAACACAAAGATTCGCACCGCGGCCCCGGACGTGTACGCGCGGCTGCGCGTGGGGAGGAAAGTCATCCAGGCGGCGGACATCATGTGCGCGGAGATCGCGGAATATCTGCGGCACCGGGCGCGGGCCGCGGGCAACGCGCGGCTGTTCAGCGACGGCGCGTTGAACGCCCTGGGACTTACGGCGGGAACACCGCTGAAAGCGAACGCCGAAGCCTGGGACGCGATGGACGCGGCGTTCAAGCAGGGTTCCAAAACCGTGCAGGTGGAACACGTGATCGGACACATGGACACGGCCGCGAAAAAGCAACTGCTCGGGGAAGGCTGCACCGTGCGGCTGATCGCGGCCGGAACCGGGTTGAGCAAGACCCTTGCCGGGGACATCCTTTGCGGGGTAAAGGACCGGCCCGACGGGCTTGAGACCATAGACAATTTTCTGACAAATGCTATCGCCGCGGGGGGCGTGGAAAACATGAAGACGCCCCGGAAAGCGGCTGGCGCGTGACCGGAGAGAAACCGCCGCGGCGCGGCGTTGAACACAAGCCCAAAAAGGAGGCGAACAGAATGTTTTACCCGAACGGAAAACCGCCACAAAACATGTGGGGCGGGCAGGACAGGGTGCGCGCGGACCGCGAAGTGCGCGAAGAGTGCAGGGACGCGATGGAAGCGGATTTCGAGGCCGTGCGCGACGAATTCCGGGAATCGCTCCAGGACGAAGTGGACCGGATCATGGCAGAAGAATGGAGCGCGCGCAATGAAGAGCGCAAGGCCGCGCTGCTCATGCCGCTGTTGGACAAGAACAAAGAGGAACTCGCGGGCCTGGCCAGGAGCGGAGCCAAGGGATACGCGCGCTACGAAAAGCGCATGAATGAACTCGAAGCCGAAGCCGAAGCGGCCGCGGCGCTGGCCGCGGAGCATGGCGAATTTCAGAAGGAGCGGCGGCCGCAAATTCTGAACCAGCTCATGGAAGAGCGCAAAGCGGAGCTGGAAGAAATGATGGCCCCGGTGCGCGAAGCCTGGGCCGACCGGATCCGCGTGGCCGCGGACGAACGCATGGCCGAACAGGCCGAGGCCGCAAGGAAGCAGGAACCCGCGAACGCATGAGCGGCCCTGTGGCGCACGAAAAGCGCCGCAGGCAGGGCAAGACATGGAGAGGGCCGCGAAAGTCGTTTTTGGGCGATTTTGCAAAGCAAAAAAGGCGGTTGCAGCCGCCAGAGAAACCCCGCTTTGAACGGCGGGATCAATGTTCCAGGGAGGAACCCCATGACCACACCGAACACATTGAGCCAAGAAGACATGAAAAATTTCCAGGATCTGGCGCTCGCGCCGCCCGCGGGATGCTGCGGGCGCGGCGCACAGCACGGCCAGGTGAAAGAGGCCGGGCAGAAGAAAGTCCACAAAGTGGATGTGCTCGAAGCAAAGCAAATTGTGATCCGCGATGACCAGGGGCGCAAGCGGATCAGCATGGGATACATAGGGGGCGGCTCTGAAATCACCATACACGCCATGAACGGGAACGCCGTGGCCATATTCGGAATGACTGACCTGGGCATGGAACATGGCCAGGACTGCTGCCTGCCGACGCCCACGTTTTATTTGAGCGCCCGAGACGAAGACGAAAACGAAGTGTTCTGCATCCAGACCGAAGTGCAGAACGGGCAGATCCTGCCCGCGCTGTACGTGACCCGGGGCAAGAACCCCGCGCTGCCGGGGCGCCAGGACATGGCGCGCTTTCCCGTGGAGCACCTTCATGCCGCCCTGGGGCCGGGTGAAACCATCTGGAAAGAAGAGGCGTGACGCGGCCATGCTTGTGACCGGAAACAAAGTGCGCGTTTCATTCAAGGACAAAGAGAACAGGCCCGAATTCACGGGGAAGTTCTGGGGCATGACCTTTTTGAGCGGGGGCGAAATTTATCTCTGTTTCATTTCCGAAACCGCGGATGTGCATGTGTTCGTGTTCGACCCGCGCGACATAGAGAGCATCGAGACCATTTACGAAGACCCGAAAACCCAGGGGAGCGCGAAGCTGAACTGCTTCAACTGACACGATGAAACCGCCCAGAGAAAAAACGCCCGCGCAGAACCGGACGCTGAACTGGCTTTTGAACGAAGCCGGGCTGTTTGACGATCATGCGCGGGACTGTTTGCAAAGCGTGTGCGGCAAGCGGTACAGGCGGGACATGGATTTTTCCGACTATCAGCGGGCCATTGACGCGATATCCCGGATGTACGGGATCCGCATCAAGGGGAGCAAAGGCCGCATCATCGAGGGACGCCAGGGGCAGAGGCACGAACCGCTTCCCAAGCTGCGCAAGAGCGACCCCATGACCGGACTGCAAAGGGAAAAGATGTTCGAGCTGTACCACGAAATCGGCGCGGTGAACGTGCGCCAGCAGCGCGGCATATCGGAAAAGGCCGTGGGGAAACCCTGGCCGTTTACCGTGGGGGAAGCGCAGAAGGTGATCGAGGCTTTGAAAAACATGAAGGATCGCGGGTACCGCATGGATGACGCGCCCGCGCCCGGCCTGGAAGAGGAACGCACATGAGCGCATCATCGCACAACATCGTTGAAATCATCATCAAGGCGCGGGACCAGATGAGCGCGGAACTGCGCAAGGCCCGCGGCGCGCAGGACGAACTTTCAAAGTCCGTGAAATCCGGCCAGAACATCATGGCCAGCGCCACCAGAACCGTGGCCGGATACGCGGGCGCATACTTCGGATTTCAGCAGCTCAAAGACACGGTGAACGTGGCCGCGCAATTCGGCGAAAAGATGGCGTTTGCAAACACCATCGCGCGCAAGAGCGGGGCGGAGTTCGAGGCCATGACGCGCAAGGTGCGCGACATCAAAACCGAGTTCGGGCTGCTCGGCACATCAGCGCCCGACGCGCTGTACAACATCTATTCCGTGCTCGGGGAGACCGGAAAGAACCTCGATATCCTTGAGAAATCGGCGATGGCGTCCGTGGCCGGAATGGTGGACATCAACGAGGCCGCGATATCCGCGACAAGCGCGATGAAGGCGATGGGCCTGGGCGCGGACCAGGCAAACCGCATCTTCGAAGTGCAGTTTAAAACCATAGAGCGCGGCAAACTGGTGTACCAGGACATCGCGCAATACACGGGCCAGTTCCTGGGGTCCGCGGCCGCTGCCGGGCAGGACTATGAAAAGGTCATGGGCCTGTACGCGACGCTGACAAAGAGCCTCGGCAACGCGGCCATGTCGGCCACATCATTGAACCAGGCGCTGGCCACCTTCACCAGCGCGGAGTTCGAGAAAAAGATGCGCGTCATGGGCATCAGCGTCACGGATGCCGCGGGCAATTTCCGCGACTTTGACGCTGTGCTCAAAGACCTGTACACGCAACTCGGCAAGATGGATGAAGGCAAGCGAGCAAAGCTCATCGAAAAACTTTTCCCAGGGGAAGAATCGAAAAGAGCCATCCTCGCCATCGTGAACAATTTTGAAGAGGCGATGGACGACATCGCCGAGTTCGGAGAAATCACGGGCAAGAACTGGGAAAAGATTTTCGAGGAAATGAAAGACACATCGGCGTTTCAGATGCGCCAGGCCGCGGCCAATGTGGAGGAACTCAAGATCGCGTTCGGAACCGAGCTGGCCCCGGTTGTCACGGAAGTGTTCGGGGACATCGTGGACTGGCTCAAGCGCATGCGCAGCGAAGGCAAGATAGACGAATGGAGCGCGGAGGTGCGCGACGCCGCGCGCCAGGTGTACGACAGCCTCACAGAAGTTTGGGCCATTGTGGTGCGGCTCTACACATTCATGAGCGACAACAAGTACGCCATGCAGACCGTGGCCATTTATGTGGGCATCGCCGTGGCCGTGAGCAAACTTACCACGGCTTACAAAACCGCGATGGCCTTCGTGGCCCTGTTCTCGCGCCAGAACGACCTCGCCGGAAAATCGGCGCAGCTTAACGCCAAGTACAACGACCAGCTCGCGGCCAGCACAACGCGCGTGGGCCGCGCGGCCATGATTGCACGCACCGCGGTGCTCGGCCTGGTGGCCGTGCTGCCCGTGGCCCTGCAACTCTACACGGACTGGCTCGACCGCGATACGGACAGAAAACTGAAAAAGATGTCCGAAAAAGACAAGGCGCACAAGACGGTCTCGAATCAGGCCAGGATCCGCAACGACTACCAGGAGGAATTCGAGCTGCTGCGCAAGCTGAACGCAGGGGAAATCAAGCTCGAAGACCTGCCGCAGGATCCCATGAAGTTGCAGCGCCTGTCCGTTGCGGCGCAGGCGCGCGCGCAGTACGCATCCGACCTGGGCGCGGCCATGCGCATGAATCCGGACGAAAAGCAGACGCGCGTGATTTCCCAGGAGCGCAACGCGCTCGGCGGGGTAAGCTCCAAAACCGAGACGGTCAATGTGGGCGGCGCGGATGCAATCGCCGCTCTTAACGCAAAGCTCAAGCCCACTGGCATATCCGGCCAGGACGCGGCAAAACTGGCCGCGCAGATCGAAAAGCACATGGAAGCCAGGGGCATCATGGCCCCGTTCATGACCGGAGAAATGGGAAGCCGGAACTGGACGGTGATCGAGGCGCCCGACATGGGCGATGTGGAAAAGGCCATCAAAAAGGAATTCGAGGAGTCGCTCAAGGGCACGGCTTCGCCAGGCGCGGAGGCCCTGCTCGCGCAGGGCGGCGGCAAGGGCGCGGCCGCAAAGGACAAACAGAAAAGCTACGACACTTCCGAAGGGCTGAAACTCAAGGGCGGGGCCGAGGCAAAGGGCAAGGCGCAGCCCGGCACATATTCGCTTGCGCACTATCTCCAGGACCAGCTTGGGATTACGAGATTCACGGCGTTCAAGGACGCGCTGCCCGAGCACCAGAAGGGCGCGCACGCGGCCGGGCTTGGCATGGATTTCACGCTCAACAATCCGCGCGAGTCCCGAGATGTGGAGGCTTACATAGCACGCCTTGGCAAAGAGGCAGGCGTAAATCTCAACATTTGGAACGAGTACATCAAAACATCCAAGGGCAAGACCGCCGACCACATGCATGTGGCGTTCGCTTCAAAGGACGATGCGGAAAAGTTCCGCAAGTGGTTTGCGGGCGTGCGCGGCGGCGTGCAGCAGGACGCGGTGAACCTCGGTGAGTTCGAGTGGGAACAGGAAATTGCGGACATGCAGCGCCAGCAGGTGGAGGCGATGGGCAACGCCATGCGCGGCATGCTCCAGGGCATGCAGGACGGCTACGAGCAGACGCGCCGCGACCTGGAACAGCGCATCGAGCGCGGCCGCGCACGCCGCGACATCGCCCTTGAAGCCAATGCTCCGGATGAATTTAATCTGCCGCTGCGCGAAGCGCAATTGAATGACTGGCGTAGCGCAACGGAAAAGGAGCTTGGCAAAAGCGAAAGCATTAACCGCCTGTATCTGCAAAAGCTGAACGCACTGCACGCGGAACATATCGAATGGAAAAAACAGCAGGACGGTTATTACGCGCAGTACACCTATGAGCAGCTCGACCGCATGGTGCAGGATACGGCTACAAAAGAAGAGGAAAAGCTGCGCATCAGAGAGGAAATAAACCGCCGCATCGCCGAGGGCGAGATCGGACTGAACGAGGCTTACAAGCAGGGCGCGCGCGGGGCGTTCGAGGCGTTCGAGAGCTACCAGACCAAGATGCTGTGCCTCGGGCGCGAAACCGTGGACGGGCTGGAGAGCGCGTTCGGGGACTCGTTCGTGGCCGCGTTCCGCGGGGACATTGATTCCCTGGCCGATGTGTGGGACAACTTTTTGAACTCGATGGTGAACGCTTATGTGCGCAGCCTGGGCGAGATGGCCGCGCAGGAAATCATGGGCGGTATGTTCGGTGGTGGAGGCGGTTTTTTCGGTGGCGGAAAAACAGGCGGTGTAATTGCATTGCTCGCAAGCATGTTCGGTGGCCGCAAGAGTGGCGGCGCGCAGGCAAGCTCTGGCACCATGTTTGCGTTCGCCAATGGCGGCATCGCCCCGGGCCACTTGCAGCGCATCCGCGCGTTCGCGTCCGGAGGCGTGGTCAAAGAGCCGACCCTGGCGCTGGTGCGCGAGGCCGGGCAGAACGAGGCCATCGTGCCCCTGCCGGACGGGCGTTCCATTCCGGTGATTTTACAGGACAGGGGCGGCTCTGGCGGCACTGAAATACATAACCATTACCAATTCAACATCAGCACGGACGATGCGCAGAGCTTCCTGGAAAAGAGGGGCGACATCATCGCCGCGATTTCCCAGGATGTGGCCGCGCGCGTGGCCCCGGCAGCGGTGCAGAAATCCATGAGCACGGGCGGGCCTGGCTCTGAATTTTTCGTGACATGATTCTAAATTGATTCAAGACCATAAAATGCCCTGTGGCAAGTGCGCCTGGGCGGTGGAATAACAAGAAATTATGAAGGAGGGAAAACCCTTGAACCAGGAACAATTCAGGGAACACTGCATCAAAAATCTCGGGTTAACGGCGGCGCAGGCGGATGAACTGTGGAGCACAGTTGTTTCCCCGGCCGCGGCAGAGAAAAAGCAGCAGGATCTGGCGGTTGCCGAACAGGCCAACATTGCGTTGCAGGCCAAGGAAACGCACCGCAGAATGCTGGAGGCCGGGGCAGACCGCTTGATCGCTGATGGCACCCTGGCCAGAGAAAAGCGGGAAGAATTCATTCAGTTCATGGATTCAACCATCGGAAGCGGCGGGGCCGCCCAATTCAGCGCGGACAGCTTGAATGACGTTTTGGCAAAATTTCTGCTCGGGTTCTATTCGAACCACGGACCGGAAAAGATCGTGCATGTGCCGTCTTCATTCGCCGCTCCTGGCGTGGCCGGGGCCGAAGCCCGCAGGGCCGCGCTTTTCGATTCCAATCAGCAGTTGCGCGAGAACATGGCGTCTCACGGATTCGGGCGCGCCGACTACATCAAACATGGCCCGGATGTGCCGCTGAATACGCTGCGCAGTCTCGGGGGCGCGGCTTATGCTTCACAGTTCGCGGCACAGGATCCGGAGTTCGCGGCGCAGTTTGCGGCATCGGATCCGCTGCTCGCCGCGGCGAATGAGGCGAACCTTGAAGATCGGCGCATCAAGGGCATGTGCCATGTGCTCGGCATCAGCCGGGAAACATTCGACAAGAATCCTGTAATGTGGCGCAATCACGCGAAAAACAATGTCCCGCGCGAAGCCTATGCGCAGTTCGCGGCCGAGTCTTCGGGGGAGCCGTTTCTTGCGGCTGCGGATTCCGCGGACATGGAAGACCGCCGCATCAAAGGCTTGTGCCATAAGCTCGGCATCAGCCGGGAAACATTCGACAAATCGCCCGGCACCTGGCGCGGTATGGCGGAAAAATTCGGGCATACAAAGCCCGCCGCAGGGGCACAGTTCGCGGCCGGAGATCCGCTGCTTGCGGCCGCGGATGAAGCGGACATGGAAGACACGCGCATCATGGGAATTTGCCACAAACTCGGCATCGGCCGGGAAACGTTCGACAAGAACCCCGAGTTCTGGCGCGGCCATGCGAACCGTGTAGGGGCGTGACAGGCAATTCAAAAGTCTTAAAGGCGGTTGCTCTCGATGAACAAGCGCGCAACCCTGGGCGGCGATAATGGACGGCTCCCGGCTCATCACCGGGGGCTGTTCTGTTTGCCGCTATAGCGCGGCGTTTGTTTTAGGCACCCGCTGCGGCTTCGCAAAGGGATAAAATGGAAGACATTGTTGCGCTGTTTAACTTAGAATCCGGCCATCTTCCCGAGCCATACAGTGGGCTTTTTGAAGCGTTCCTGGAACATGTGGATGAAGGCACGGCCATGAAACTGATTGTTTCAACGGCAAGGCACCTGGGCGGGGATCAGCCGTACTTTGGAACCCTGAAAGGGCTTCTTTCAGAAGCCAGAACAAAAGCCATATTGTCTGATTTCAACGGTTACAACCATCGCGAAATGGCACGAAAATATGGGGTGACAGTAAAGACCATACAGAATATTTTGAAGAAACACCAAAACAAAAGAGGGAATGCGCAAGGGTCTTTACAGTCACTTTGAGTTCCGCGATCACGGGCAAGAAAATGACGCCCGACCAGAATACAATAATCATGCCAACTCAATAAATGCCCCGTGCAGGGCCACGAACCACGGCTTGCAACTCATATATTTCAAGCCTAAAATCAAGTTGGCATGACAAAAATGTCGGTTTCTATTTTCATCATTTTTGGGGTTCAAATTCATCATCGCTTTATAAAACTAGGGACAGGCCCCAGCTTAGCTTGTTGTCAACCAAATATGCTGGCGGTCGCAAAAGCAGGGACAGGCACGCGGGAATGCGCCGCGTTCCCAGTCCCTGTTTTTGCTGCTTCTACAGCAGGCAATTGTTGCGGAACAAGGCTTTTCAGGCAGATACGATATACTGCGGGCAATATCAAAAAGCGGTTAGATTGACGCTTGCCAACTATTACCCCTTGAAATCTTTGAGCGCCTGATCCAGGTAGGACTGGTAGTCGAGGCGGGATTTGTCTTCGAAGAACAGGCCGGTGATGTAGCGCGGGTCCTGTGCCAGGCGCATGGCTTCGGTGAGGCTGGCGGTGTCGTGGTTGGGCGGCGGGTCGGCCAGGAGGCCGCGCATGCGCTTCCAGGTGATGTTCTCTTTGTCAAAGGTCACGCACGGGGACAGGCAGTGCACGAAGCTGAAGCCCTTGTGCTCGATGGCGGCTTTGAAGACGCCTTTCATGTGCGCGACATCGCCGGCGAAGCAGCGCGCGGCGAAGGTGGCGCCGTAGGTGAGGGCCAGGGCCATGGGGTTCAGGGGCGCGTCCGGATTGCCGTAGGGGTGGCTGCTGGTGGGCTGGCCCAGAGGCGTGGTGGGCGAGGACTGGCCCTTGGTGAGGCCGTAGATGTTGTTGTCGTACAGGAAACAGGTGATGTCCACATTCTTGCGGGCCACATGGGCGAGGTGCCCGCCGCCGATGCCTAAACAGTCGCCGTCGCCGGTGATCACGAACACGGACAGGGCGCGGTTTCCGAGCTTGAGGCCCGAGGCCACGGGCAGGGCGCGGCCGTGGATGGTGTGGAATCCGTAGGCGTCGTAGAAGATGGGGGCGCGGCCCGCGCACCCGATGCCGCTGACGATGCCCATGTCGTGGTGCGGGATGCCGAGTTCGTGCGCCACTTCAATCAGCGCCTGGGTCATGCCGAAGTATCCGCAGCCCGGACACCAGGTGGGCAGTTCGTGCGAGCGGTAGTCCAGGTAGCCGCGCGCGGCCACTTCCTTGAGTTTTTCGTCAAGATAAAAAGGTTTGGGTTCAGCCATGGTTGCCTGCCTGTGAATGGTGATGTGGAAAGACCATAAAATATTTGTCCACGAAGTGCACGAAGAAAAGCACAAATAAATGCGGGTTCGGGCGGAGGGAGCGCATGGGGCTGTTGAAACGGCGCGGGGGGCGAAAAAACGCCGGGACGAATTTGTCCAAGAAGTGCATGAAGAAAGGCGTGAAGGATCGGATCATGCTTTCACCTTCCTGCTCTTTGCGATGTCCATGATCTTGTCGAAGATGTCCTCCGCGGGGATGGGGGCGCAGGGGATTTCGCTCAAGCGGTGGAACTGACGGGTGACGGCGCCGTCAATGAGATTGGCGAACTGGCCGGTGAAGTTGCCTTCGGGCACCAGGACGCTGCGGCATGCGGCGGTGAACGCC
>JAGUYV010000438.1 GCA_020061125.1 bacterium
CGGACGACTGGCGCACCATCGGCGCCTGGGCCTGGGGCTTGAGCCGCGCGCTCGATTACTTCGAGTCCGACCCGGACATTGACGCGCGCAGGGTAATCGCCATCGGGCACTCGCGGCGCGGGAAGACCGCGCTCTGGGCCGCGGCACAGGACAAGCGCTTCGCCATGGCCATCTCCAACAACTCGGGCTGCACGGGCGCAGCATTGAGCAGGCGCAATTTCGGCGAAACCGTGCTGTCCATCAACAACCAGTTCCCGCACTGGTTCTGCGAGAATTACCGGAAATACAACGGCAACGAAGCGGCCCTGCCCGTGGATCAGCATATGCTGCTGGCGCTCATGGCCCCGCGGCCGGTGTATGTGGCCAGCGCCGTGGAGGACAACTGGGCGGACCCGCGCGGCGAATTCCTGGCCGCGCAGCACGCCGAACCGGTGTATGCGCTGTTCGGCAAAACCGGGCTGGGCGTGCAGGATATGCCCGCAGTGAACGAGCCGGTGGGCGATTTCATCGGCTACCACATCCGCGCCAAAGGCCACGCGCTCACGGATTACGACTGGATGCGCTATCTGGATTTTGCGGACCGGCATTTCAAGCAATGACGCCCGGCATCCGCAAAATACAGGGACAGGCACGCGGAAAAACGCCGCGTTCCTGTCCCTGTTTTTTGCCCCGGCCGCGCCTTTCACGCAGCGTCAGGTGTTATTGAAAAGCCCCTGTTCATTTGCGATTCATGGTTGTTATCCCGCCTTTGTCCTTGCCCCATCCTGTTTTTATCCTGTGCATCCTGCCTATCCTGCAAAAACATCTTCACATTCCCATGCAGCGAACAACCCTTTGAGACAGTGCGCCGCGCCCGGATAGCGGCAATGCCGCCGCGCGTTCATTGTGAGCGGCGGGGTGCGGTGACCCCGCCCTGCAAAACCCGTGAAGCGGATCGTAATTTTTGCGAATCAGCATTGCTGTGCGATACAAATTACGGCGCGGTTCGGCGACCGCGCCCTACATCACCGGCGGATTCAATTATGTGCTTGCCAATCAGCGCTATTTATATAATAGCGTTGCGGAACGGCGTTCGCTAATAACGATTTGCGGCGTTTTTCGATCGGTCTATAAGCGGCCTGTTGCGTGGGCCCGCTTCGGGGATGCCGCGATTTGAGCCGGGCGCCATGCGCAGAGAAATGCTCTATTCGTCAAACTTATCCCGGTCGAGTTGCACACGGCCAATGCGTCTAAATGCTCTTGAGCGCCTGGTCCAGGTCGGCCATGAGATCCTCGGGGTCCTCGACGCCCACGGCCAGGCGGCAGAGCTGGTCCGTGACATTGAGGGCGTAGCGTTGCGCGCGGGTCATGTCGTAGTAGGTGATGGTGGCCGGGTGGCTGATGAGCGACTCGGTGCCGCCCAGGCTCGGCCCCATGAGGATGATCTTGAGGCTGCGCAGAAACTTCTGCACCTGCTTGAGGGAGCCGTCCACCTCGAAGGCGAAGCAGCTTCCGATGCCCCTTGGCATCTGCTTTCTGGCGATTTTGTAAGTGGGGTGGCTGGGCAGGCCGGAGTGCCACACCTGCCGGATTTTCGGGTGCTTTTCGAGCCAGCGCGCGATGATGAGCGAGTTGCGGTTCATGTAATCCATGCGCAGGGCGAAGGTCTTGAGGCCGCGGATAACGAGGTAAGCGGCGTGCGGGTCAATGTTGCCGCCGTAGGTCTTGAGCGTGGCTTTGATCTTGTTCACCAGTTCGCTGCTGCCGCTGACCACGCCGCCCATGACATCGTTGTGGCCGGAGAGGTATTTCGTGAGGCTGTGAATCACGAGGTCCACGCCGTATTCGAGCGGGCGGCAGTTGTAGGGGGTGGCGAAGGTGTTGTCAATGATGACCGGGATACCGGCCTTTTTCGCGGGCTTGACGAGTTTTTCGAGATCAATGACATGCACATAAGGGTTTGTGGGCGACTCGGTGAAGATGAGCGCTGTGCTGGGCTGGATGGCGGCGGAGATGGCCTCGGCCGTGGGCGGGACCATGGTGCTGGCCACCCCGAATTTCCCGAGATCGTTCTGAATGAACTGGAGCGTTTTCTTGTAGATGTCGCTGGTGAAAATCACATGGTCGCCGGACTTGAGCATGCTGAACAGCGTGGTGGTGATGGCGGCCATGCCCGATGCGAACATGAGGGATGCGTCGGCGCCTTCGAGAAGCGCGATTTTGTTCTGGGCCACATCCACGGTGGGGTTGCCGTAGCGCAGATACTCGTAACGGTAGCGCTGGCCGCTGGTGTATTCTCGGATGTCGTTTTCGTCGTGAAAAACGTAGGTGGAGGTCTGGACGATGGGCGTGGTCACGCTGTCGGCGAATTTTTTGCGCGCTTCGCCGCCGTGCACCACGAGGGTGGAGGCGCCCCAGCCATCTTCGCGGCGCGGCGCTTTGCCTGCGGGGGATTTGATGGCGGCCGGCTTGCGCGCGGCCTGTTTTTTTGTTGCGGAGGAAGATTTTTTTGTAGCCATAATGCTGTGTCTGCCTTTCGCGTGCGGCCGCGATTCGCGTGCGGCCTGGTGGTGTGTGCGTGTCCTTTATGTGCGTTAAGTGCGTCCCATATCAGTAAAATGGTATTTCAATGCAAAAGTGTCAACCCGGCGCTAGAAGCGCTTGTCCAGGAACCTGTAGATTTCATCGCGGACCGCGTTGAATTTCGGCGGCAGCGGCTTGGGCAGGTTGGCGTAACGCGCCTTCACATCCTCGATTTCGCCCTGGTGGTAGCGGATTTTGAAGGAAGTGAATTTCAGGCCGTTGGCGGTGCTGATGACCACGACGCGCGCCTTGGGGTCTATGACTTTTTTTGCGTGCAGCTTGAACAGCGCGGCCAGGGCCACGCCCGTGTGCGGGCATGCGAACAGGCCGGTGCGGTCCGCGCGCGCCGCGGCGTTGGCCAGCTCGCTCTCTGTGACCTGTTCCACGATGCCGTTGAATTTCTTGAGCGTGCGGATGGCTTTGTTGATGCTCACCGGGTTGCCGATCTGGATGGCGCTGGCCAGAGTCTTCTGCGCGCGCACGGGCTTGTATTCCTTGAAGTTCTTTTTGTATGCGAGGTACAGCGGGTTGGCCTTCTGGGTCTGCGCGCAGATAATCTGCGGCATCTCGTCTATGATGCCCAGTTCCTTCCATTCCTCGAAGCCCTTGCCGAGCGCGGACACATTGCCCAGGTTGCCGCCGGGGATGATGACCACATCCGGCGGATGCCAGTCGAACTGCTGCACCATGTCCCAGGCCACGGTCTTCTGGCCCTCGATGCGCAACGAGTTCATGGAATTGGCGAGGTAGATGTTCTCGCGGGCCGTAAGCTCCTGCACGATCTCCATGCAGCCGTCGAAATCGGTTTCCAGGGCCAGGGTCAGAGCGCCGTTGGCGATGGGCTGGATGAGCTGTGCGTTGCTGACCTTGTCCTTGGGCAGAAGTACGATGGGCAGGATGCCGGCGCAGGCGCAATAAGCGGCCAGGGCCGCGCTGGTGTCCCCGGTGCTGGCGCACGCCACGGCCGGGATGTGCTGGCCCTCGGCGATCATCTGTTTGACCTGGGACACGAGCACGGTCATGCCCAGATCCTTGAAGCTGCCGGTGTGGTCGTTGCCGCATTGCTTGACCCAGAGGTCCTTCATTCCCAGCTCGTGGCCGAGGCGGTCCGCCCAGAACAGGTTGCTGCCGCCCTCGAACAGGCTGACCACATTTTCGTTGTCCACATGCGGGTTGACCATTTCCTTCTTGCCCCAAACGCCGCTGCCGAAGGGCCACTCGGTGCGGCGGAAGCGCTTGTCGAACAGGCGCTTCCAGCTCTGGGCGTCGCGCTGCTTGAGGCGCGCCATGTCGTGCCTGACCTCGAGCAGGGCGCCGCATTCCGGGCATTTGTAAATGATTTCATTGAGCGGGCGGCGACCCGGGCATCCCGCGATGCATTGGAACCAGGCCTTGTATTTCATGGAGAATCAACCACCTTCAAAGAGAAATTGGCGCGCGCGCGGGACGCTGGACGCCCGCATTTTATATAATGGGTAAGGCTTCGGGCCGGGGCGTCCCGGCGCATTCCAAGTCTAAATCAAGCGCCGGGGAAAGTAAACACCGCCGCGCGCGCGATTCGCCGGTTGGCATTCCGCAACAAGAGGAGACAGGCCCCATGGACACCGCCACAAAGGAACGCAACACGCGCCGCGTGGACTGCACCTTCCGCGTGCTCGACGCCATGGAGGACATTCGCGATGTGTGGCGCGACACCGCGCCTCTCCAGGATCTGGACGAAGCGCAGCGCGACAAAGTCCTGAAAAAAATCGGCGCGGCCCGCAAGGCGCTCGATCTGTTGGAGGGCCTTCTCTGACATGCACTCACGCGAACGAGAGGAACTGTTCATCAACATCAACCCGCTGCAGACTGCGGGCCGCACCCGCGCCGCGGTGCGAAAGGCCGTCACCCGCTATGTGGACGGCTACAGCGTGTGCGATGCCTGCACCGGTATCCTGCACGACATCGAAAAACCGCCCATCAAGTCCCTCACCCGGGAGCTGGCCGAATTCCTGAATGTGGACGAGGCGCGCACCACGGCCGGTGCGCGCGAGGCCAAGTTCATGGTCATGCACTCCGAATGCCGCCCCGGAGATATCCTGGTGCTGGACGGCAACGCACATTACAGCACCCATGTGGCCGCGTCTCGCGCGGGCCTCGAAACAGTCGAGGTCCCGGCCGGCCCGCCCCCGTTCTTCAAAATCACTGCGGACGCATACGCCCAGACGCTGGCGGAGGTGAAGGCGCGAACCGGCAAGCCCGCGGCCCTGGCCCTGCTCACGCATGTGGATGGCGACTACGGCAATCTCACGAACGCGGCCGCCATCGCCGCGGTTTGCCGCGAGGCCGAAGTGCCCCTGCTGCTAAACACCGCCTACACCACCGGCCGCATGCCCGTGGATGTGCGCGCCCTGGGCGCGGACTTCGTGGCGTGCAGCGGACACAAGAGCTGGGGCGCGTGCGGCCCTATTGGCGTTGTGGGGGCCATCGGCGAGCACGCCGCACACCTGTTCCGCCTGGACCAGCGGTTCCCCAAAAAGAATATCGAACTTCTGGGCTGCACGGCCCGCGGCAGCAACATCATGAGCCTCATGGAAGCCCTGCCCCTGGTCAAACAACGCATCAAGCGCTGGGAAGAGGAACTCGAAAACGCGCGCTGGTTCGCAGCCCGCATGGAACACATCGGCAAGGGCGGCATCAAGCTGCTCGGAGACAACCCCACCAACCACGACCTCATGCGCTTCGCCACACCCCTGTTCCATGAAATCGGGCAGCGGCAGCGCAAGAAAGGCTACTTCCTACACAAGGAACTCACGGACCGCGGCATCACCGGACTCAAACCCGGCCAAACCCAGTGGTTCAAAATGAGCACCTACGGCCTCTCCCGTTCCCAGGTCGAGTACCTGGCCCAGGCCTTCGAGGAAATCGCGGCCCTGTAAGGCTGCTTTTTTTTCTTGATTTTCACTAAGTGTTTCCTATCCTTATTAAATGGCCTGTGCGGGCGCGCGGATCGCGTTGCAATCCGTGCGGCCCTGTGCTAAACTCCTTGATCGGGCCGGAGGGGACCACACTCCGGCTTTGACCGCGAACGGGCGGCGCCGCAGCCCGGTTTTTTTGCGGGGTGGAACAGGCAGCATTGCGGGGCGGCGCTCCGCGACAGTGTGTGACAACGCATGCGCCCGGACCGCGCCGGGGTGCCGCGTATCGCGGTTCCGGCAAGGGTTGATGGGCGCAGAGGCCAAAAACCGAACGGAGGTAAATACCCCAATGGCTATCGTCACCATGAAGCAGCTTCTGGAGGCCGGCGTGCACTTCGGCCACCAGACCCGCCGCTGGAACCCGAAGATGAAACCCTTCATCTTCCAGGAACGCAACGGCATCTACATTCTGGACCTGCAGCAGACCCTCAAGCGCCTTCTCGAATCCTATGAAGTGGTCAAAGACTGCGTACGCGGCGGCGGTAAGGTCATGTTTGTTGGCACCAAGAAACAGGCCAGCACCGCGATCATGGAGGAAGCGCAGCGCTGCGGCATGTACTACATCAACCAGCGTTGGCTCGGCGGCCTGCTCACCAACTTCGCCACCATCTCCAAGCGCATCCGCCGCCTCTCGGAACTCGAAGCCATGATTGAAAGCGGCGAGACCGAGAAGATGAAGAAGAAAGAGCTGAAACAGTTCAATACCGAACTGAACAAGCTGCGCAAGTACCTGGGCGGCGTGCGTGGCATGGACGGCGTGCCGGACCTCATGATCATCGTGGACCTTCGCAAGGAAGAGATCGCGTTCAAGGAAGCCAAGAAAATGGGCATCCCGGTCATCGCCCTGGTGGACACCAACTGCGATCCCACGGATGTGGACTATCCGATTCCGGGCAACGACGACGCCATCCGCGCCGTGCGCCTCATCTGCAAAATCCACGCCGACGCCGTGATTGACGGCAATCAGCCCGCCTCGGTCGCCGAGGAAGATTTCGCCCATGCGGCGCAGGACTCCGCAAAGGCGGCCGGCGACGAGGTGGACCAGGACATCGCCTCCGGCAACGAGCAGGTGTTCGAGAAGGAAGAGGCCGGGGTCGAATGAACCGGCGCGGGACGGCGTCCGCCCCGGCTCTGCGGCGCTACATCATTATTTCGCTCACTTACGGGAGATCGTGAATTATGGAAATTACGGCAGCAATGGTGAAACAACTGCGCGAGACCACGGGCCTCGGCATGATGGACTGCAAGAAAGCCCTGCAGGAATGCGACGGCGACATGGACAAGGCCGTCGAGTTTCTGCGCAAGAAAGGCATGAAGGTTGCCGAAAAGCGTGCGGGCCGCGCCACCAGCGAAGGCCTCGTCGAGTCCTACATCCACCTGGGCGGCAAGCTCGGCGTGCTCGTGGAACTCAACTGCGAAACCGACTTCGTGGCGCGCACCGACGCCTTTAAAAATCTGGCCAAGGATCTGTGCATGCAGATCGCGGCCGCCGCGCCCCTGTACACCGCGCGCGAAGATGTGCCCCAGGATGTGATTGACCGCGAATCCGAGATCTTCAAGGCGCAGGCTCTTGAAGAGGGCAAACCCGAAAAAATCCTCCCCAAGATCATCGAGGGCAAGCTCAACCGGTTCTATGAAGACATCTGCCTGCTCGAACAGGCTTTCGTCAAGGACCAGGACAAGAAAATCCGCGATCTGATCAGCGCGGCCATCGCCGAGACCGGAGAAAACATTCAGGTAGGGCGCTTCGTGCGCATGGTCCTTGGCCAGTGACACAACGGTCAGCCCAAGCCCCGGTCCCAGGACCGGGGCTTTTTTGCAAATGCGCAAAAAGGGGGAAGAAATCCACATGGCGGAACCGGTCTACAAAAGAATTCTGCTGAAAGTCAGCGGCGAAAGCCTGGGCGGCGAGTCCGGGCAGGGAATCCAACCGGACAGCCTGGCGTATTACGCGCAGGAAATCAAATCCATTAGAGACCTCGGGGTGGAAATCTCGATTGTGGTGGGAGGCGGCAACATCTTCCGGGGAGTGTCCGTGGCCGCGCGCGGCATGGAACGGGCCAGCGCCGACTACATGGGCATGCTCGCCACGGTGATTAACGCTCTGGCCCTGCAGAACGCGCTCGAAGTGGCGGGCGTGTACACCCGCGTGATGAGCGCCATCGAGATGCAGGCCGTGGCCGAACCCTACATCCGCCGCCGCGCCATCAGGCATGTGGAAAAGGGCCGCGTGGTCATCCTGGCCGCGGGCACGGGCAACCCGTTCTTCACCACGGACACGGCTGCGGCCCTGCGCGCCGTGGAAATCGGCGCCGGCGCCATTCTCAAGGCAACCCGCGTGGACGGCGTGTACGATTCCGATCCGGAGAAAAACCGTGACGCCAAAATGTACTCCGAGCTGTGCTTCATGGACTGCATCCGCGACCAGCTCCGCGTCATGGACAGCACCGCCATCACCATGTGCATGGAAAACACCATTCCGATCATCGTCTTCAACTTCCTCAAGCCGGGCAACCTCAAGAAAGTCGTGCTCGGCGAAAAAGTCGGCACAACCGTGAAAGGGGAATAACCCGCAATGCTCGATGACGTATACGCTGACGTGCGCGCCCGCATGGACAAGACAATCGAGGCCACCAAGAGCGATTTCAGCGCCATCCGCACGGGCCGCGCCACCCCCGCGCTTCTGGACCGGGTCTCCGCCGAAGCCTACGGGTCGCCCATGCCCATCAACCAGCTCGCAACCATTTCCGTGCCCCAGCCGCGCCTGCTCGTGATCCAGCCCTTCGACAAGGGCAACATCACGCTCATTGAAAAAGCCATCCAGACCAGCGATCTGGGCATCAACCCCCGCAACGACGGCAAGAGCATTTTCCTCGACATCCCGCCGCTCACCGAAGAGCGCCGCACCGAACTCGTCAAACAGATGAAAAAAGTGGGCGAGGAGATGAAAGTCGCCATCCGCAGCATCAGGCGCGACGCGCGCGACGAAGTGGACCTCCTTGAGGAGGAAAAGGAAATCAGCGAGGACGACCAGAAACGCGGCCACGACGAAATCCAGAAGCTCCACGACGAGTACATCAAAAAAATCGAGGAGCTGATGCGCAAAAAAGAATCGGACATCATGGAATTCTGACGCGCTCGCAAAAAAACTGTTTGGCTCCGCCCCGCCGCGGGTATATGGCGGACAGAGGCGCGCCGGATCTCCTGAACGCGACCGCGCGCCCGGCCCGGATTTTTTCTCTTGGATCCTTTCCGGGCTGTGCTATAATGAAGCTGGACCCGGAAAAAGCAAGGGAGCCGCCAGGCCCTCATGACTTATTCAATCCCCGATGTTGTTGGAACGCCGCTGGCCCGCGCCAGGGAACTCATGGGCAAAGCCGGCATTGACATTGTGTCCGTGGATTATCTGGACACGCCCGAGGAATGGAAGCCACGCAGGCAGTCCGCGCCCACGAAGACCGAGCCGTATGTGGTCATCCAGCGGCCCGAAGACGGCGGCGTGGAACTGACCGTGGTCAACGCCTGGGCGCCCCCGGAAGCCTGATATCCTCCTGCTCCATTTGCCTTACATAAACAAGTGAACAGTTGCGTGTGGGCCGGGTGAAAGAGCCATGCGGCCGCAAAAAGCAGGACAGGCACGCGGAAAACCGCCGCGTTTCCAGTCCCCGTTCTTTGCTGCGCTCGCATTATGTGAGAGGGATTAAGGGGATTCACGAGGCAACTGTCCCCAGGATTCTTCGCTCCTGCACGGTCCAACAATCGCCGGAAGGTTTATTCGATTGATATGGGAAGCGCGGCTGTGAGAGGCCGCCAGCGGTCATCCTCGTAAGTGAGAACGGCTGTGAGCGCACCCGCGCCGGGTTTTGTTCCCGCGCCCGCGGTGAGGGTCACGGTCACGCGAGCCGTGTCTCCGGGCTGCACAATGATGCTGCGGCTCGGGGAATCCGCGGCAACGCCCTTGAGGCTGGATTCGAGCTTCAGCTTGCACTTGACGATTTCACTGGTTTTGTTGACGATCAGCGCCGTGGCCCGGCCTTTGGCGCCGGGCTTGATTTCCAGAGGCCCGCCGTCGAACCGGAACCTGCCGGGAATGGCGAGCGGCGTCGCGGCGTTGAAAGAGAACTCGCGGCGCAGGCCGCCGTGGGTGACGAAGCGCACGCGCACCGTAGC
>JAGUYV010000498.1 GCA_020061125.1 bacterium
CATCCGGCGGCGCCGCGGCCACGCATGTCTGGCCCCTGGTGGTCACAACGAGCGAATCCGGGCAGGAATTCACCTTGAGCCTGCCCGATGTTGAAACCCTGCCCGCCAACTACGACATCCGCATCACCGACAATGAAACCGGGGCCGAATACGACCCGCGCACAGCACCGGCGCGAACATTCATTTCCGGACCCGGCGGCCAGAGAGCCTTCACCATAACCGCGGCCAAAACCGCCGCAGCCGCCGGAACCGCCACGGCAGCGCATGTGTTCCCCGCGGGCTGGTCCCTGTTCTCCGTTCCTTTGGAAACCTCGGACACGGACGCCAGAGATCAGCTCGGCGGCGGGTTGCTCAATCTCCGGCTTTACCAGTATTACGACCGGAAACTCATGGATCCGGACAGCAGCGAGGGCGTGGACATTCAGGCGGGCATCGGGTACTGGGCTTATGCGGCCGCGCCCGTGGAGGCGCAGTTCCACGGCCGCCCGGCGCCGGAATCGGTTCCCGTGGACATCCCGCTGGCGCGCGGCTGGAACATCATTGGCAACCCATTTTCTTCGGAAGTGGCGTTCGGGGACAATCTTTCCATGTCCTGCTCCGAGGGGAGCCTGCCGCTGTCCGAGGCCGTGGGCGCGGGCTGGCTGCAGGGAATCGCATACGGGTACGACAACGAAACGGACGAGTATTACGAAGTGGGACAGGGCGGGGCGCTGCAGCCCTGGAAGGGATACGCAATCAAGGCGCTGACCGCATGCGTGTTGACAATAAACAAATAACGGCGCTGTGCCGCGCGGCCGCGCTGCTGGCCCTGCTCCTGTGCGCTGCGAAGGCGCAATCCGCGCCCTCACAGGGCCTCGCTGTGGCGCAGCAGCAGCCCCTCACGCAGTCCATCGAGGGCGACAGGCCCCCCCGTGTGTTCATAGATGGGCGCGAACTCCAGGCCGAGACGCCGCCGGTCATTGTGCGAAACATAGTGTTCATTCCCCTGGGCGTCGAGTTCGCCGAATTGCTGGGCATCGAGTTAGCCGCGGACTCATCCGGCAACTCGCTCACCGTGACCCTCCGCGGTTTTCACACGCAGATTGAAACGGCGCAGGATCAGGCGCAGTTCCTGGCGGACGGCGCGCCCCAACTCTTTAAGGAAACCCCTTTCGTGCAGGACGGTTATCTCATGGTTCCGGCCCGCGACATCCTGGAGGCCTTCGGGTTTTCAGTTTCGTGGGACCAGGAGCTGTATTCCGTTTCTGCATCCCGCACAGGCCCCTTCGCCGCGCTCACGCCGGGGTTTCTGGACGCGGTGTTTGAAACGCCCTTCGTGAAACCCCTTTCGGCGCAGGAAATCGCCCAGCAGGGCGCGCCCGCCGGGGCGCAGCCGTTCGAATACACCCTGGACAACACAACAGCATTCGAAAACATCGCCGTGTCCGGAACCGTGGCGCAAAGCAACTTTCTGCCCACGACCGCGCTCCGCAACCAGTTCAACATGCGCTTCCGCGGCGGACTGAACAGCGGCTATGAATTCAAAGGCACGCTGCGAACAATCGAGTCAACCGACCCCGTGGAGAACAAAGGCGCGGTGGACAAGCTGTCGCTGAATTTTGAAAAAGGCGGCGTCTCTTACGACCTCTACGACATCACGCCCCGCTTCACTTATTTCACCCTTAAAAATTACCAGATCCGGGGCGTGCGGTATCAGCGCGCGCATCCCGGCTATTCGTGGACCGCGCTTGCGGGCAAGTCGCCCAAAATTCTGGGCGACTCGGAATATGCGCGCATGGTTCATGGCTTCCGGGTGAACCGCTCCAGGGCAAAGGACCGCGATCTGGGCGTTGGATATGTGCGCACCCGCGACGGCGGGTCCCCCGGCGCCACGGATCAGGTGGACAACAGCGTGTTCACGGTGAACGCCGACGGGGTGTACGGGAAACGCACCAAGCTTCAGGCGGAGATGGCGTTGAGCGACACCACGATCAACGGCCTCTCGCAGGACAACGGGCGCGCCCTGTCTCTTCGCGCGCAATACCGGGACCAGGCCATGCTGTGCACGGGCATGTTCGAAAAAACCGGCAGCGCATTCGTGTCGGAAACCACTTATGTCACGGCCGGGCGGCGCGACCTGTCCATGCTGTGCAACCGCAAACTCAATGAGCGCAGCTCGCTCGGCACGGGCTACAAGGCCGTGCGCATGGGAAGCCAGGAGACGCGCACCGCGCCGTACTTCTACTCCGTCGAGCCGCTCAAGAACCGGCCCAATCTGAAATTCACCCTGCGCAGGAACCACGAGCGCACATTCGGCGGCGGCGTTTCGCGCACTCTGGATGTGCGGTCCGCCGGGGTTTCGGAACGGTTCGGCTCCGCGGGCCTGGATGTGACCATCGAGCGGCGCAAGCAGAAAGAAACCGGGGGCGCCGTGAGTTTCCGCAATTCCTTCCGCTACCGCCTCGAACTGCTCCTGGCCAAAACCACCGAACTGGCCCTTCAGGTCAAACGCGAACGACGCACCCTGGGGTCCAACACGCGCACGCGTTTCTATCAAATCCGCCTGGACCACGAACTCAAGCCATGGAACGATCTTTCCCTGGCGGCCTCGCGGTATTACAACGGCACCACCAACAACAGAACGGACCTGTCCGTGGGCTTCAGGAAAATTGACATCATCAACGACTGGGAATTCAACATCGAGTTCAAGCATTACAACTTCAGGGACCACAATGACAATGTGTTGAGAATCAGTTACGGATTTTTCAAATAAAACAAAACCGCGGGCTTCGCGGAAGCAGTGACAAGGGAGAAAATCATGAAGACATTGCGGACGGGTTTATGTGCAGTGCTGGCGTGCGCGGCGATCGTGTGGGCCATGGGCGCCGCGGACGCGGCCACGCTCACGGGTGTGAAAGGAACCGTGACCGTGAAAGCCAAAGGGGAGACCGCGGCCAGGCCCGGCAAGAACAACATGGCGCTGGCCGAGGGCGCGGTGATTCAGACGGCTGGAGGCTCTTCGGCCATCGTGCGCTTCGAGGACGGCAGCATGCTCAAGGTCGGGCCGATGTCGAAGATGACAATCAGCAAATCCGGCTCGGGCGGGGGCAAGGCGACCAGCCTGGATGTGGGCAGCGGCAAGGTGTGGGCGCGCGTCGAAAAGCTGGGCAGCGACAACACCTTCGAGATCAAAACCCCGACCGCCATCGCCGGCGTGCGCGGCACCTACTACTCGTCCGAGGTGGACGAGGACCAGACCTCCCGGTTCGATGTGTTCGACGGCGAGGTGGCCGTGACCAGCCTGTCCGCGCCCGGCGAAGAGGTCATTGTCAAGGCCAACCAGACCACCTCCGTGGCGCAGGGCAAAGCGCCGCAGGCGCCCCAGGCGCTTCCCAAGGACGGGGCCGGCAAGGACGGGTTCACCGAGTCCGAGTTCAAAGCCGCAGTGTTCGACATCGTCATCGGCATCGAACCGGACGCCATCGTGGTGGGCGGCAAGGCCATGGTGAACATTCAGGTGCTGAAGAACGGTGAGCCGCTGAACATGGAAGTGCCGCTCCATCTCAAGAGCAACGGGGCCGCCGTGTTCCCGAACGGAAAGACTGAAACCGACATCGTGACCACGGACCAGGGAACCGCGACCGTGGAGCTTTCCGGCACGGCCGAAGAGACCGTTTCCATCGAGGCGAGCATCATGCTCAAGATAAAGAAGGAAAAGGCGGAATAGCTTCTGCTGCAAGCCGGGGCCGGCCCGCGTGGGAAAGGGTTGTTGATGCACAAATCAAACAAGGCCATTGTGAGGTTGCGATGCGCCGCGTTCGCCGCGGCGCTGGCCTGGCTGCTGCTGGCCGCGCCGGGACTGCGGGCGCAGCCCGTTTCCGGTGAAACGCCCCTTGCCGTTCTGACAACGGCGCGGGGCGAGGTGTCCGTGAAGCGCGCGGGCGCAGCCTCATGGGAGCCGGCGCGAGGCGGGACCCCGCTGAACCGGGAAGACCTGGTGAGAACCGGCGCCGGGGCGGCGGCCATGATCTCGTTTGGCAAGGGCGGCTCCGTGAATCTTCCGCCCATGTCCGAGATGCGCGTGGAGGCCATGCTGTCTCCCGGAGGCGGCCCCTGCCCCGCGGTGGTGTTGATTTCCGGCGGCGCATGGGTGCGCATGAGCGTGGATGATAAAGACAAGCAGTTCCTTGTGATCACGGACACCGTGGTTGTGAACGGGCAGAGCGCAGGAGTTTTCATTGAAGCGCAGGCCCAGGGAGGACAGAGCTGCCTGGATGTGTTCCGCGGCCAGGCCAGCATCCGCCCGCTGCACGAATTGTCCCAGGTGCGCACCCTGGCCGGGGGCCAGAGGATTTTGCTCGATGCCGCGGCGGACACCTGGCTTCCCGCGGCCATGGACGGCCAATACAACGAAAACGCCACATCCTATTCGTGCATGGGAACGGCCCCCCAGACTGCGGATGCCGAAGACAGTGCGCAGGCCGAAGCGCCCGCCGCCGGATCGAGCGTGGAGTTTGCGGCCCAGGCCCCCCCGGCGCAGGCGGAGGCGGG
>JAGUYV010000508.1 GCA_020061125.1 bacterium
GCGGCGCCGCGGCCGCGCGCGCCAGGCTCACGATGTCCGCGGGGTTGGCCAGCGCCTTGAGGTACGCAATAACATCCTTGATTTCCATGCGCTGGTAGAAGCCGGTGAGGCCCACCACCTGGAACGGGATGCCGCGCAGGCTCAAGGTTTCTTCGAGCACGCGGCTTTGCGCGCGCGTGCGGAACAGGACGGCGATATGGTTGTGCGCGAACCCCTGGTCCGCGCCCGTGAGGTGCATGATCTCGTCGGCCACGAACTCGGCCTCGCCGCGCTCGTCCATGGCCGAGTGCAGGAAAGGCGCATCGCCGTCGCCCAGTTCGGACCACAGCCGCGCGCGATGCTTGCCGCGGTTTCTGCTGATGAGGCTGTTGGCCGCGTCCAGGATGCGCTGCGTGGAGCGGTAGTTCTGCTCCAGGGGCACAACGGCCGCGCCCTGGAACACGGTCTCGAACTGCAAAATGTTGGTGATGTCCGCGCCGCGCCAGCGGTAGATGCTCTGGTCCTGGTCCCCTACCGCGGTCACATGCCCGGCCTGGCCCGCCAGAAGTTGCAGCAGAAGAAACTGCACCCGGTTCGTGTCCTGGTACTCGTCCACCAGGATGTGCGTGAAGCGCCGGTTGAAGTGCGCGCGCACATCCTCGTGGTTGCGCAGCAGGTCCAGGGTCTTGAGGATCAGGTTGTCGAAATCCGCGGCGTTGTTGTCGAGGAGCGCGCGCTCGTACGCTTCGGCCACGGCGCTGATGTGGCGCGCAAGCGGGTTGTTCGAGTCCACCAGTTCCGCGGGATTCTGGTGGAAGTTTTTGGCCATGGAAATGAGATTCAGAATCTTGTCCGGGGCGACATCCGCGGTGTTTTCCAGGTTGAGCTTGCGGATGCATGCTTTCACAAGCGCCTTCTGGTCCGAGGCGTCGTACACGGAAAACCCCTGGCGCAGGCCCACGCGCTCGCCGTACTGGCGCAGCACGCGGTAGCAGAACGAATGGAAGGTGCTCAAAGTCACCTGGCGCGCGGGGTCGCCGATGAGCATGGCGGCGCGCTCGCGCATTTCTCCGGCCGCCTTGTTGGTGAAGGTGAGCGCGAGGATGCCCCGGGGGTCCGCGCCCGAGCGGATGAGATGTGCGATGCGATGAACAATGACGCGGGTTTTGCCGCTGCCCGCGCCCGCCACCACCAGCAGCGGCGCGCGCCCGTGCTCAACGGCCTGTTTCTGCCGGGGGTTCAGTCCTTGCAGAATGCTGCCCGGCTTCTCGTTTTTCATTTATGACCCACCTGACGGTCCGGCCGAATTCATCCTCGGCCGGCGGCTTGAGTTTCACATTTTTGATGTAGTCCGAGTACGACTTGCCCCGCTCCAGCCGCCGGCGCGTGAGCCGCCACACGCTGATGCCGATAAACACCACGCCCGCGAAGAAAAAGAACAAAGTCGTGTTCGTCACAAAAACGCTCTCCCTGCGGGCGCGCCGCTCCGCGTTCGCGCGCGTGCGCCCGCAAAATGAATTCTATCAAAATAAGCATCCGCCAACAACCGGACGCGGCCGCTGCATCATCATAATGAACCGCGCGCGTTTTGCGATTACACTTCGGCCGCTCGCGTTGCATTGACAGCGCACCCTCCGCCTGACAAAATAGGGGCGCGGCGGAGCGGACCGCGCGCGGCGGTTGCGCTTCGGCAATCACTCTCCACCGGAGGCCTCCATGAACATTCCAGACAGCGGCATGGCGCCGGACCAGATCCTCGAAACCCTGCGCTCTTTTAAAGGCGGCGACGCGGATTACAAGAGCGGCCGCATCTTCGCCTACACATTCTTTCCCGGCGATGAAGCCGACGCCGTGATCAAGCAGGCGTACATGCTGTATCTGGACGAAAACGGGCTGGACCCGACCTCGTTCCCCAGCCTGGTGAAGCTGGAGACCGAAGTGGTGCGGTTCGTGGCGGACCTGCTGCGCGGCGGCCCGGACGCCGTGGGCAACTTCACCACGGGCGGCACCGAGAGCATCATGCTGGCCGTGAAAACCGCGCGCGATTTCGCGCGCGCCGCCAAACCGCACATCACGCGCCCCGAGGTGGTTTTCCCGCGCACCGCGCACTGCGCGTTCTACAAAGCCTGCGAATATCTGGGCCTCACGCCCGTGGTCGCGGATTTCGATCCCCGCACCTTCCGCGCGGATGTGGACAGCATGCGCAGCCTGATCACGGACAACACCATCCTGCTCATGGCCTCGGCCCCGAGCTATGCGCAGGGCGTGGTGGATCCCATCGCCGAAATCGGACGGCTCGCCCTGGAAAAAGACCTGCTCTTCCATGTGGACGCGTGCATGGGCGGCATTATGCTCTCGTTCCTGCGTCAGATGCCCGGCTACGATATCCCGGACTTCGATTTCTCGGTCCCGGGCGTGACCTCCATTTCCGCGGACATGCACAAGTTCGGCTACGCGGCCAAGGGCGCCAGCACCGTGGTGTACCGTAGCAAAGCGCTGCGCCGCCACCAGATCTTCGCCAACACCCAGTCCACCACCTACGCCCTGGTCAACGCCACGCTGTTGAGCAGCAAGCCCGGCGGCCCCATGGCCGGCGCCTGGGCCGTGTCCCGCTTCCTCGGCCGCCAGGGCTACGAGAAAATGTTCGAGTCCCTCATGCAGGCCACCCGCACCCTGGTCCAGGGCATCAACGCCACCGGAGACCTCTTCGTGCTCGGCAAGCCCGAAATGTGCCTGTTGTCTTTCGCGTCCGACACCATCAATGTGTTCCAGCTTCAGGACGAACTGGCGCGCCGCGGCTGGTATGTTCAGCCCCAGTTCTCCACGCCGCTCTCCCCGCACAACCTGCACATCACCGTGACCTGGCCCAATGTGCCCAACGCGCAGGCTTTCGTGGACGAGCTGCCCGCGGCCATCCAGGCCGTGAAGGACAGCCCCGCGAAGATTGACATCAACACCGTGCGCGCGCAGGTCAAGGCCATGCTCGACAGCTTCGGCGACGACGCCATCGCGCAACTCTCGGCCATGGCAGGGGTCAGCGGCGCGGACATGCCAAAGGACATGGCCCTCATCTCCAGCATCCTCGACGCCCTGCCCAAACACATGTCCGAGGCCCTGCTCAAGGACTTCATAAACGATTTGTTCGTGTAGTGGTCCCAGGCGCGCAGCGCCAGCGCCAGGAGACAGGGAACGCGGCGTCTTTCCGCGTGTCCCTGTATTTTGCGGCCATAGTTTTCCAATCGTGTATATTCGTGCAAGGATGCTTGATTTGACGAGGAATTGCTGAAATAGGATGGAATGTGATAAAATCAATAAACTTATGGCAGATGATATTGCAACTTCAAAACTTGAACTTCGCAAATTCAATCGAAACAACATTCTCATTTTTTCATACATATTCATTATGTATGTATTTGGTTCCTGGGGTATTTATTCACTCGAAATAATGACCCTGAACAACCAGGACAATGGCGCAAGGTCATTGATTCCGAGCTGGCATTTATCAGCATTGATTGTGGTTTCGGCACTGGCTCTATTCGCTGCCACGCACTGGTTTGTGAACAAGAAGATATTGCGCATCAAAAAGCGAGCATTAGCACTTGGGCTGTTCGATGATACACGATTGAGAGCAGACATCGAGAGTTTGTCTGATTCCGAACTCGTTACATTATATGAAGCATCAATCAAAGTAAATTCTTTGAGCAAGCGTGTGAACAACTTCTTGTCAGTTGAGCTTTTACAGAGGCGCTTGGTTTCAGAGAACGATCTGGGAAAGACCATAATTGTATCAAATGGCACTGTCAAAAATATTGGGCTGTTTCATCGGGTTTTACTTGGCCCGACTTTTTTGATCTTTTTTCGGGAGTTTGAATCATATGGCTATCTTGTGCGGTTTGACAGAATGCAGTCAGCCAGAAAATTGTCGAAGCATACAATTGGAATTTGGGGAATTGCCGCGAACATTATTGAAATCATACTGGATGATGACAGATATCCGGAGCCGCTGGAAATACTTCCTCGATATATTTCTTGTTGGGAGAACACTTTATCAAGTTCAGGTTGTTCATTAACCGAAACTCAATAAATTTGAACTATATTATATTTCTATCGCCGCTTTCACGCCAGATATAGAGATACCAGTATATAGGCATTGCCATCATATTGCCCATGAATAAAACCAGCGCCCATAAAACTTTCTGGTCGCTTTTAACATTTTCGTTTTTGAATAAGTTGTAGATATAGAAAACCAATAAGCCAAAAATATAAAAGATTGTAAACATATGAATTCCAAATAAAACATTAAAAGGAATCAAGGTTCTGTGCAAAAAAGCCATGCTGAAAAATGTTCCCATAAAGAAAATCATGTATAGCAGCGGAAGAACGGATGCAATTCCGATAAACAACTTTATGAGCTTGCTTATCTGCTGATTATTTCGATGAGTTGAGGGTTGATGCGAAATCGCATTGTTTAGTAAGGTTTGAGCGCCACAATCAGGGCAAAAACGGACATTATCAGCAAGTTCTTTGCCGCATTGTGAGCAATACATGTTTCTCCCCCATGGATTCCATTTTCACCGGCATTCGCTCAATTATACTCCATCCAACAATCATAGCCGAAGCTCTCGATGTAAAGCTCAACGGCTTCCCGCAGGTTGGCCTGTGTTTCTTCGATGCTTAGCCCCTGGCTTATGACGCCAAGTTCAATACAACGCGCCACATAGAATTTGTCTTCTCTGGTTATCACTGCATTGAATCGTCTGTTCATGCGCCGGGCCGTTGTTCCACATTTTTTGAATTATACAGCCATGAGTCAATTCTCACCAAACTGCATTGCGGAATTGCGGGGTCAGCATGCTATGGTGAATCGCGGCGCATCGCGCGCGCTTTTATCCGCCGCCGGGGGGCCGCATTATAATTAGGGGAGCGCCGGGCGTTTCCGGCGACGGGGGACTCGCATGGCGGCACGCAACATCGTCATCCGCGGCGCGCGGCAGAACAATCTCAAAAATGTGGATCTCGAGATCCGGCAGAATGCGCTGACCGTGCTCACCGGCCCGAGCGGGTCCGGCAAAAGCTCGCTGGCGTTCGACACCCTGTTCTCCGAGGGGCAGCGCCGGTTCGTGGAGTCGCAGTCCACTTATGTGCGCCAGTTTCTGAACCGGCTGGACAAGCCGGATGTGGACGCCATCGAGGGCCTGTGTCCCACCCTGGCCGTGCAGAGCCGCAACGCCGCGCGCACCGCGCGCAGCACTGTGGGCACGGTCACCGAAATCTATGATTATCTGCGCCTGCTGTTCGCCAAAACCGGGGATCTGCACTGCCCGGACTGCGGCAGGCCCGTGCGCGCGCTGTCCGTGGACGAGATGGTGGACCGCGCCCTGGAGCGCTTCGGCGGCGGCAGGGCGTTTGTGCTTTCGCCCCTGGAAATCAGCCCCAAACTCGGCCCGGATGTGCTGCGCGATCTGGTGCGCGCGCACGGGTTTTCGTACATCCTGTCCGGCGGCGGTCTTATAGATCTGGAGACATGTTCCGAGGACGAGCTGGAGGCCGCGATTGCGCGGGCGCGGAAAAAGGCGCACGAGGGCGGCAACGGCGCATCGCGTCTGCAC
>JAGUYV010000492.1 GCA_020061125.1 bacterium
CCAAGCCCATGCCCAAACAACAGAAAAAGGCTGACAAGCATGAGACCGGGTACGACAAGTACATCAATTGGAAAATTTTCATCATTCCGGTCGCCCTGTTTTTCGCAATCCTGCTGATGCCCACCGGAAAAGCCATCCGCGATGTGGGCACCGAGTACAGCATGGGACCCAAGACCGTGATCCGGTTCCTGTCCAAAGAGCTGTTCGACGCCAAGACCTCGGACCTGCAGCAATGGCAGTTGCTCACGGTTCAGGTCATGGAAAAGAACATGCGCACCGCGGCGCTGGACAAGGACCGGTTCATGGGCCGCGACGACAAGTGGCTCAAGAAAAACAAGGTCGCGTTCGACAAAAAGAACCTCGAGCGCGCCAAGGAGTTCGTGGGGGGCCTCGGGGACAAGGAATACCGCAGCCTGATGGAGCGCGCCGCGGACGAGCGCATGATCAAGCTGGATTATTCGGATTTAAAAGAAGACGATGTAAAAGCCGCGGACGACGGGATCTGGAAGCTCAAGGTGGCGCTGGCCATGCTGGTGTTCACCGTGGGCTGCTTCCTCACGGCGTGCATCCCGCTGCCCGCGGTGGCGTTCTGCATCGGCCTCATCGTGGTGCTTACGGGCATCGTGTCGCGCGAGGAAGTGGCGGCCCTGTACTGGAGCGATTCCGTCTGGTTCATCATGGGCAGCCTGATGTTCGCCACGGCGTTTGTGAAAACCGGGGTGGACAAGCGCATCACCATGCTGTTGTTCAAGCGCCTGGCCGTGCCCAGCGTGGGGGCCATCACCTTCATCATATTGCTGGTGGTGGGGCCTGCGTCCTCGTTCATATCGGACCACGCCCTGGCCGCCATCTTCCTGCCCGTGGCCATCATGCTGTTTCAGGGCAGCCGCAAGCCCGACGGCACGCCGGACCTCGAACTGGCCAAGATGCTCATTCTCACCGTGGCCTGCGCCGCCAACATCGGCGGGCCGGGGTCTCCCTCGGGCGGCGCGCGCAATGTAATTATGATAACCTATCTCAAGGACATGTTCGGCGTGGACATTTCCTATATTCAATGGCTGACCTACGGCATGCCCTTCGTGATCATCATGATCCCGCTGACCTGGCTCTGCATCAAGTTTGCGTTCAAGCCCACGGTCAAGGATCTCACGCCGTCCATGGAACTGCTCAAGTCGGAAACCGACAGCATGGGCCGCTGGAACTATACGCAGATCGTGACAGTGGTTGTGTTCCTGCTGACCCTGTGGTTCTGGATGACGGAGCAGACATTCTTTGACAAAGGGTGGTATCCGGTGCGGCTGGGGGTGGGCGTGATCGCCATCGCCGCGGGCATCGCCTATGTGCTGACCGGCGTGGTGAACTGGCGCGATTATCACGAAAAGGTGGACTGGGGCGTGGTGTGGCTGTACGCGGGCGCGATCCTGTTCGGCAAAATCCTGGACGAGAGCGGTGGAGCGTACCTCATCGCGCGCACCATGGTGGCGGGCCTGGCGCATGTGGGCCTGGACCAGGGACTCGGGCTGATCGCAAGCTGCGGCATTCTCACAGGCGGCATCACCCAGCTCATGGCCGACGGCCCGGCCGCGGCCGCGGTGGGGCCGGTCACGCTGAACATGGCCGGCATGGTGCACCCGGGCACGGTCATGCTGCCCTTCATGGCTATGGCCACGGGCATCTCGGCCAGTTTCGCCTACTGCCTCATCATTGGCACGCCGCCCAACGCCATCGTGTACGCCAGCGGCTATCTGGAACCCAAGGACTTCCTGCGCGCGGGCATTCCGCTGTGGATCATCGCGCAAATCGTCATGCTTCTCCTGGTCGCGTTTTACTGGCTGCCGCGCGGCTTCGGAAACCTGCCCGGACTCTGATCCGGATGGGCACGCAAAGGCTTGAATGCCGAAAGGAGACACACAGACAATGACAGAACCGACCAAACAAATCCGCGTGCTCATTGTGGACGACGAAGAGCGGTTCCGCGAAGCGACGCGGGTCATGCTCGAACGGCGCGGGTTCCTTGTGACCGCAGTGGGAGACGGCGTGCAGGCCGTGGACGCCGTGCGCGCGAACGGGTTCGACGCCGTGGTGCTGGACATCAAGATGCCGCGCATGGACGGGCATGCGGCCCTGGCGGAAATCCGGAGCCTGCGGCCCGGGCTGCCGGTGATCATGCTCACGGGCCACGGCACGCCGCAGAGCATGATCACGAGCCTGCAGGGCGGCGTGTTCGACTTCCTGAACAAGCCGTGCGAGCTGGATCTGCTCACGCGCACCATCCGCGCCGCCGCCGAGCGCGGCGGCAAGCCCGTGTCCGAGCTGGAGCCGCTGGTGCATCATGTGATGGTGCCCCTGTCGTCGTTCAGCAGCATCCGCAGCGACAGGTCCGTGGCCGACGCCGTGGGCGTGCTCCTGTCCGCATTTTCACAGACGGGAACGCCAACTGTTGCCGAGTCCATGCACCGCTCTATGCTGGTCATGGACGAGAGCAACAATGTGGTCGGCCTCTTGAGCATGAGCGAAATCCTGTCCGGGCTGCAGCCCGCGTATATGCGCGCACGCATAGACACGCCGCTGCAAAGTTCGCTGCACCTCACGCCGCCGCGCTACCGCGGCCTGTTCACCATCATGGCCCGCGACCTGCACCGCATCAAAGTCGAGGACCTGATGAGCGACGCGCCGCCCACCATTGACGCCAACGCGACCCTCATGCACGCGGTCAATGTCATGCAGGATACCGGCATACGCCGCTACCTGGTCCTGGATCTCGGCAAGCCCGTGGGCGTGATCCGCGAGCACGATCTGTTCTTCGAGTTGAGCCGCATCCTCAAAATCCGGGGCGCGTGACATCCCGGCTTCGAACCATAGAATCCGCGCGCGGGCGTCCGGCAGCCGTCACAGGCGGGCCTGGCGCCCGCGCAGCGGTTTTGCTACAGTGTCGCTCCAGAAACACCCGGAAAATCCAAAAGACCGCTTAAAAAAAGGTTTTCTTGCGATGGCATGAATATTGCTTTTCATGAGGCAGAGCATGACCCGAGAAATCCGACCGGGCGCATGCGATTCCGGCGCGAACAGGAGACTGCCATCATGATCAGACCCAATGAAATCCAGAACAATCCGTTTGCGGCGATCCCCGTGTGGCCGCCGCAGCGCCACCTTGCGCCGGTGGCCGGACAGTTGCTCAAGAATTTCCTTTTCAAGACCATCGGATATTTCGACTGCGACTATGCCGTGTTCGTGCATGAATCCGTGCGCGCGCGCAACCTGGTTTTCTTCACCATGGCCAGCCGCTCACGCATGGCCCCGGATGCCGTGGAAATGGCGCGCGGTTCGTTCCTGCTGCCATTCTTCTGCAACGCGCCGCGCCTGGATCTGGATGCGGAAATCGTGACCATCGAGCACTGCATGGACGAGCGCGCCGAGGCGCAAGCCCCGGACCCGGACAGCGCCGGCGATTACCGGTATCTGCACCTCATGAACAACGACCATCTGCAGGGCCTGGCGGGCATCGGCTGTTTCGACAAAGACGGCATGAGCGCAAAAAGCGCCGAATGGAACGAGTACAGCCAGTTCCTTCACTGCTCGGGCGCGGCCCTGCTGCACAGGCTCTGATTCCGCCGCCGCGCGCGTGCGCTCCGCGGCGAAATTTCCCCGTCTTCCCGTTCCCCCTTCCACATCGCCATTCCTGGTTCCACATGCTTTCCCCTGCGGTGCGCCATGGCCCGGGCCGTAAATCTTTCCGGCCCCGGTTTGCCGTTGACGGGATTTTTGTTAAAATATCCGGAATCAGGCGGAATATATAGAGACAAATAATACTACACAATCTGGAGACGGTATGGGCAGAAAAATCTATGTGGTGCTGAACGGAAAGGCGGGCAAGGCCGGCCGCTTCGGGCTGGACAACGCACAGAAGACCATCCGGGAGGCGTTTCAGAAAGCGGACCCCGCGGTGGAGGTGGATTTCGGAATCACGCAGGCGCCGTTCCACGCGCCCGAGCTTGCGCGCACCGCGGCCGAAACCGGGCAGTATTACGCGGTATGCGCGGCCGGCGGCGACGGCACGGTGAACGAAGTGACCAACGGCATGGTGCACACGGGCGTGCCCATGGGCGTACTGCCCTGGGGCAGCGGCAATGTCTTCGCCCAGGAAATGAGCATCAGCAACAATGTGGAGGAAGCGGCGCGCCTGGTGCTCGAGGGCAAAATCCGCGATGTGGACACCGGGCAGGTGGGCGACCGTTACTACCTGTGGATGCTGGGCATCGGCGTGGAAGCCAAAATCGCGTACTATGTGAACCCCACGATCAAGAAGTACCTGGGAGTGCTTTCCTATGTGGTGGCCGCGGCGCGCCAGATCTTCGACCCCGGCTACTCGCTCATGCGCATCACACTGGACGAGCAGGAAATGACCTTCACCACATTCAACACCATCGTGGGCAACGCCACCAGCTTCGACGGGTTCCTGGGCATCAAATCCAGCTACAGCATCAAGGACGGCTTCCTGGATGTGTGCATCCTGCAGAAGAAATCCGTGGGCGGAATCCTTAAACTATTGATCGAGTTCATCAAGGGGCGAAAGGACTACTACCGCTTCATAGACAAGTTCAGCGCCGCCCACTGCCGCGTCAAGAGCCTGCGCATAGACACCGTGCCCAACGCATACTACCATGTGGACGGTGAAGTCATGGGCATGACGCCCGTGGACATCCGGGTCCACGCACAGTCCCTGAAACTCATCTTCCCGGGCTGAACCCAGGCCCGAAGCCCGGCCGGGCACATCATCTCGCGAAAGGACGAAGCGTCCCATGGAAATAGAAATCACCAGAGACGGCAGCGTCTCCCTGCTCAAGCCTTCCGAGGAAATCCACTTCGACAACTACAAGGAAGTGGAAGCCATCCTGCTCAAGGAGATTGACGAGGGCGCCAAGGAAGTGGTGGTGGACTTGAGCAATGTCACCACCCTCTACAGCATGACCCTGGGCATGTTCAACAACATCGCGTCCAAGATCGCCAAGAAGGGGGGCAAGTTCAGCATCACCAACATCAACAGCGACATCCGCAGAGTGCTCAAGGCCACGCGCCTGGACAAACTCATCCAGATCAAATAGGGACGCGCCGCAGGTTTTTTTCGCGCAACCCGTTTGAACGCGGCCGGAACCGGGAATAGGATACCGGGGAGTGCGCCGCACGCCCGGGGCACGCCCCGCTCGAGGTTCGACCCGAAACCATGAACACGGACAGAAGTTTCCACATCCTCATCGTTGACGACTCCCGCACGGTCCGCGCGTTCTTCGCCGATATCTTCGGCGACACACCCGGCTTTCGCCCGGACACCGCAGCCTCGGGCGCCGAGGCCATCGAGATCCTCAAACAAAACCACCTCACCGACAAAGACCCTTACGACTTCCTGCTCACAGACATCAACATGCCCGAAATGGACGGCTTCGCGGTCATTGACGCAGTCAAGGAACTCGACCCAGAACTCAAAACCGGCATGATCACCGGCTTCAATGTGGACGATTACATCAAGATGGCGCTGGACAAGGGCGTGTTCAACATCATCTGCAAAATGGACGACCCCGAGGACATCGTGCGCACCGTGCACAACCTCATCACCGGCGATCACATCTTCGGGCTTGGCAATTATGTGGAGCCGGGCGCGGA
Organism: bacterium; assembly: GCA_020061125.1. Taxonomy (GTDB): domain Bacteria; phylum UBP15; class UBA6099; order UBA6099; family DSWB01; genus DSWB01. The sequence goes on from JAGUYV010000492.1 coordinate 5,659, forward strand.
AATCATCCGCATCCAGGTCACGGACACCGCGGCGCTCAAGGGCGCGGTGAACCGCATCATGGACGCGGCCGAGTCCAAGCTCAACGAGGACAAGCTCTACGGCCTCAAGACCGGGCTGGTGGAAATGGGCACCAACGCCATCTACCACGCCTACGGATATGAAAAAGGCTCCCAGGTCACGCTCAAGGAATCCGAGGAAGTGGCCCTGGAATACGCCATGGATTCCGAAAAGCTCGCGGTCGCCATTCTCGATGTGTCCGGCACCCTCACCAAGGAACGCGTGCTCACCCAGCTCAACAAGGGCATCAACCCCACGCACGAAGACCTCATCGCCGCGGGCGGCCGCGGCATCTACCTCACCCGCTTCCTGTGCGACAAGGTCGTGGTCAACCTGGCCAGCAGACAGCGCACCGAGGTCATCCTCATCATGAACTTCAGCGACGACTACAAAGAAAGCAAGCCCCTGCTCATCAACCAGATCTGAAATCCGAAGACATCCGCCTTGCCGATAAGCGATATATTCTTTTCCGGTTCTGTTAGATTTTTGATAAACCGGGTATAAGGGAGCAAAGAAACAGGCGCGCAGGCGGCGCGGCGCGCATTCACAAAACGGATCCATCGCCGCGAACAGGAGGGGCAGCCCATGATCCCGAGGGAACGGAACCAGGACGGAGAACCCAAACGAATCCGCGCGCAGGCGGTCACTACCGTGGTGGCCATGGGCGCGTCCATGGGAGGCGCGGAGGCGCTCGAAAAGGTGCTGTCGGGCCTGTCCGCGGATTGCCAGCCCGTGATCATCGTGCAGCATATCCCCGAAAAACTGGAAGCCGGCCTGGCCAAGCGCCTGCAAAAGTCGTGCGCGGCGCAGGTGCGCGTGGCTGAAAACGGGGCGCTGCTGCGGCCCGGCCTGGTGCTTGTGGCGCCCGGAGGCGCGCACATGGTGCTGCGCCGCCGCGGTGCGGATTTCTATGTGGCGGTCAAGGACGGCCCCCAGTTCCATTACCACAAGCCCAGCGTGGATGTGCTGTTCCGCAGCGTGGCCAAGCACGCGGGCGCAAACGCCGTGGGCGTGCTTCTCACGGGCATGGGCAAGGACGGGGCCGCAGGCCTCAAGCTCATGCGCGACGCGGGCGCAACCACCATCGCCCAAAACGAATCCACGAGCCTCATCTTCGGCATGCCCAAGTCCGCCATTGAACTGGGCGCGGCCGCGTTCGTGCTGCCGCTGGAGAAAATCGCGGGCAAAATCACGGCAGCGTCCTCGGGCGCAAAGCGGCGGGCGCGCCCCGTGTCCGCGGAGCGCAATCTCGATGTCGCGGTTCCGGGCATCCCTCCAGGAACCCTCAAGCCCCTGTGGATGGCCAATGTGCTCTACAAGGTCAGTTACGAGGGAAAGCGAAAAGTCCTCTTCAACTGACGCGCGTGTTCGCCGCCGCCCGAGCTTTGATATCGATTTCATAACTTGCGGATAATTGTCAGGGCAGATGCGCCTTGAGCAGATCGAAGGCGCGCTCGCTGGCGCCCGCGTTGGCGCGCACCACTTCGAGGGCGTTGCGGTCGAGTTCGCGCTGAATCTCCGGTTCCCGGAGCGCGGCCATGAGGTGGTCCGCCAGGTCCGCGCCGCTGTTCACGGGGCGTCCGCCGCCGCCCTTTTCCAGCGCGGCCGCGCTGTCCAGAAAGTTCTGCATGGACGGGCCGTAAAACGGCGCTTTGCCGCACGCCGCGGGTTCGAGCACATTGTGTCCGCCGCGCGGGATCAGGCTGCCGCCCACGAAGCATGTGTCCGCGATGGCGTACACGGTGCGCAACTCGCCGATGGTGTCGAGGATGATCACATCGGGCCGCTCGCCGTTGCCCGGCGCGAGGCGGCTTCTGCGGCGCACCTCGTAGTCTTTAATCAAGAAAATCCCTTCCACCTCGTCGGCGCGCTCGATGTGCCGCGGCGCCACGATCATGAGCAGGTCCGGGGCCTGTTCCCGCACGAGCTTGAACACCTCGAGAAGAATGTCTTCCTCGCCGGGGTGCGTGCTTCCGGCAACGAACAGGGGCCGGCCTCCGGGGTTGAGCGCGCTTCGCAGTTCTTGAATTTTCGCGCCGTCGGGTTCCGTGAGCAGGCCGTCGAATTTCATGTTGCCGATGGTTGACACAAGATCCGCGGGCGCGCCCAGAGCGAGGATGCGCTCCCTGTCCCTGGCGCTCTGCATGCCGAGTGCCGCCATGCGCGCGAACGCCCATGCATACATGCGCGCCACGGGGCCGCGGGCCGCGGCCATGCGGTCCGAAACCCGCCC
>JAGUYV010000496.1 GCA_020061125.1 bacterium
CGCGGCACTCGGCCGCGGCCGTGGCCCACGCGGACGCGCTCGCCAGCATGCCGAGCAGCGTGGTTTCGTACAGGCCGAATTCTCCGTAGGGACCGCGGATGCTCATGACCGCTTCGTTCGGCTCGAAACGCGCGCCCTCGGGCAGGGACAGGATTTCCACATTGCGGCCGCGCAGCAGGGCGGCCACCTCGTCCACGCCGCAGAGTACGCCGCCGTCGCGGTTGAAAATGTCCACGCAAACCGGGACATCCAGCCGGCCGATATGCGCAAGGATGTCGCGGGTGCGCAGAAAATAGATGTCCGTGGTGTGCGCGTCGAGGATTTCCTGATGGGTTGCGGAAAAGAACCGCCTGCCGGGGTCTATGGAAATGCTCTGGATGTCCCGAGTGCGGTCAAGGGGCATGTCCCACTCCGTTGGCGTGCGGCGCGGCGGTTCAGAGGCCGAACTTGGGCAGAATCAGGCCCACGAGCAGGGAAGTGCCCAGAAAGCCCCAGGCCATGTAGACCATCATTTTTTCGACAAAGGCCTCGAAGCCCTTGGCGCCGCTGCCGCGGTACAGGGTGTCGCTGCCGCCGCCGATGGTGCCGCCCAGGCCTTCGCTCTTGGTGGTGTGCACCAGTATGCCCGCGATGAGAAGCGCGGTGATGGCGAAATGGATTACCGTGAAAAACGCTCCAATCAAAACAATCACCTCTTATTATTGCGCGCCGGTCTTTGACCGGGCAGAATGAGCCGCAACATATTGCGGGTCCGGGGGGCCGAAGTAGCCGAGTTCGTAGGCTTTGTCCAGCACCTGGCGGGCGACTGGCAGCGCGGCCGCGGCGCCGAAACCGCCGTGTTCCACATACACCGCCCAGGCGATGACCGGTTCGCTTCCGTACGGGGCGAAGCCCGAGAACCAGGCATGGTCGGGCTTGGGCTGCTTGCGCGTGCCGGTCTGCGCCGTGCCGGTCTTGGCGGCCACGGGCACCGGAAAGTCGCTCATGCGCCGACAGGTGCCGTTGAGAACCGCGTCTCGCATGCCCGCGGTGACCGCGTCAATGGTCTCTTTGGACAGGGGCAGGCGATTGCCTTTCCACTCTCCGCGGCGCGCAACATGCGGCGTCTGCAGGATGCCTCCCGATGCGAACACGCTGATCATGCGCGCCACCTGCACGGGCGTTATCTGCACATCGCCCTGGCCGATGCTCAAATTGATTGTGTCGCCGGCGTTCCACTCCCGGCCTCCGCCAAACCGCCTTTTCCACTCGTCGTCGGGAATGAGTCCAACGGACTCGCCGGGCAGATCAATGCCCGTTTTGGTTCCCAGACCCATCATTTTAGCATACTTGGCAATATTTGTAACGCCAAGCTTTTGCCCGAGAATGTAAAACACAACATCACAGGACGCCCCGATTCCGTGCGTGAATCCGATGCCGCCGTGGGAGGTGTAGCATTTGGGCGGGTAGCTCTGGCGGCCGGGCACAACGAAGTAGCCCGGGCAGTGGAACACGGACTGCGGAGTGGCGATGCCTTCCTGGAGCGCGGCGGACGCCACCACGAGCTTGAACACGGAGCCGAGGGGCAGATGGCTGGAAATGGCGCGGTTCACCAGCGGGTGATCCTCGTGCATGGCCAGCGCGGCCCAGTTCATGGGGGTGAGCCGGTCGGGTCCAGGCTCCTGTGAGAACGAGGGGCTTGTGACTACGGCCAAAATTTCCCCGGTGCGCGGGTCCATGAAGATCGCGCCGCCCTTTTTGCCATTGTCCACGAACGCGCGGTAGCCCTCGCGCTGCAGGCGCATGTCAATGGAGAGCGTGAGATCCTCGCCGCGCTCGGGATACGATACCGCGCGGTCCGTGACATAGTTGCCCGCGGCGTTGATCATGTACTCGCGCCGGCCGCGCTTGCCACTTAACGATAATTCGTATGCGCGCTCTACACCGGATTTGCCGATGCGATCTCCAAGATTGTAGCCCGCGTGCGAATACCGGCCTATCTCGCTGCCGGAAATTTCGCCCAGGTAGCCCAGCACATGGGACACGCTCTCGCCCTGCGGGTAAATGCGGCGCGGCACGGGCTGCACCAGCACCTGTGGATCATCCTGACGCCGGGCCAGAAACCGGGAAATCTGTATAAAACGCTGCGCTTCCGCGCGCCGCCTGCCGTTCGGACCCAGGCCCGACCATTCCGCATGGCTCATGCCCTTGATCGGATCCCCGCCCGGCAGGTCCATTTCCTCCCAGTAACAGTTGCGCCTGATGCGCAGCACGCGGAAATCCGTGTTGTCCGTGGCCAGCAGCACCCCGTTCCGGTCGCGGACATCGCCGCGCACCGGCGGGTCGAACACCGTGCACGCCATGTTGCGGTCCGCCTCGGCGCGGTGGCTTCTGGCGTCGTTCAACTGAATGCGCGCCAGAGCCATGGCCACGAGAACGAGAACCCCGGCCGTGGGCACGAACAGCATGGCCATGCGCATGGCGCTCACGCGTCGCGCACGGATGTCCACGAGGCTTCTCAACAGGCGGAATTTCGTCATGCACGGTATACCGAAAACTTTTTCTTTCTCATGGGCCACAGGGCCAGGATCACGCATCCGGCCGCGGCGTTCATGCCCGCGGCTCGCGCCCACGAAACCCACTCGAAATCATGCCATGTCCAGGGATACAGCGCGCACGCATACAGCGCGAAATGCGCCGCTGCAAGCAGAGCGGCCTGCGCGGCGATGTGGAACACGGAACGCGGAGAATAGAAATGCCGCGACACGAACAGCCCCGCGGCCGCGTATGCAGCAAACACCGGAAGGTGCACGGGCAGCGCGGACCCCGTGTCCAGAACAAGCCCGCTCACAAGCGCCGCAGCCACGGCATTGGCCGGACCAAGATACGCCACCGCCGCGGCCACGGGGAACAGGCCGAACTCGAACACCCGCGCGCTCTGCGCGACGCCCGGAAACGGCGCATACTCCAGCAGCGCGCAGCACACGCACAGAAGCACAATCCATAGAACGGGCGGTTTTGCGTTCATTGGCTGGACAACAGCAGGTACTCAAGATTTTTGAAATCGGCGTACGGCTTTACTGAAAATCCCTGGTCCGCGTGCGCGCCGGATTTTGCCCTGCCGGACACTTTTCCAAGGGGCAAACCACGGGGATAATGCCCGCCGTAACCGGAAGTGACCACAAGATCCCCCCGGCGCGCGGTGCGTGAAGAGGACACCACCAGAATGTCCAGGCCGCGCGCGCCTGCGCCATAAGCCATGCAAAAGAAATCCGCTTCCTCGGCGGTCTTTGTGGCGCCCGATGCGGGGTGAATCACGCAGGTTGTGGCCGAGTCCGGATCCACAATGAGTCGCACCGTGCAGGTCGTGGCTGCGCACCGTGTGACCCGGCCCGCCACGCCGGACTCCGTGCTGGCGATCCAGCCCGCCTTGACCCCCTGGCTTGCGCCCGCGTCCACCACAACGCTGTGGTGCCATGCCGACGGGTCCCGCATGGTTACCCGCGCCACAACCGCGCCCGGCGCGGGCCGCACGGCCTTGATGAACCCGAGCCGGCGAATCTCCTGCTTCAGATGCTGGTTCTCGCGCAACAGGCGCATGGCGCGCTCACGGTCCCGCGCGGCCTGTATTTTAAGTTCCTCTTTGTCTCCGTATGGCAGTAGGGTGTGCTCCACGGCGCGGCCGGCGAGGCCCGCGACAAGGGCTGTGGCCTGCTCGAACCCGCTGCGCCACGGGCCGATGCGCACCAGCGACATGGCCGCGGCAATCAGGATTAAAATGCCCAGGGTTTTGAGCCGGTTGTTGCGTCTCATGTCAGGCTCCGGCCATGGCGCGAACACAGGAACCGGCGGTGGCGCTTGAGATCGCCAACCACCTTTTCCGCGCCCGCAAGGCACGCCAGCGCGCTGCGCCGCGGCACCGTGCACTCCACGCCCGTGACATTCTCCACCAGCTTGTTCATCCCGCGCAGCATGGCCGTGCCCCCGGACAGCGTGATCCCATACTTCTTGACATCCTCGGACAACTCCGGGGGAATGCGCTCGAGCACGGCTTTGACCGAACTCACGATTCTCTCGATGGGGGACAGGAGCATCTCCCGGATTTCCCAGTTGGACACAAACACGGCCTTGGGCAGCCCGTCCATTACATCCTTGCCGTACACCTCGCGCGCCTCGTCCTTTTCCACGGGGAACGCGTTCCCGAGCGTGGTCTTTATCTGCTCAATGGTCTGGTGTCCCACCTGCACGCCGTATTTTTTGCGCACGCCAGACGCGATGGATTCGTTCAAATCCTGGCCGCCCACGCGCACGCAGTGCGTGGCCACGATTTCGCCGCCCGCGAACACCGCGGCCTGCGTTGTTCCGCCGCCCAGGCACACGCTCACCGCGCCGCGCCGTTTTTCAAGCGGCAGGTTCAGCCCCAGGGCCGCGGCCACAGGCGCTTCCAGCAAAAAAATTTCGCGCGCTCCCGCCTGTATGGCCAGGTCCTCGAACGCTTTAATCTCCACATCCGTGGCCCCGGACGGGACCACCATCACGATGCGCGCGCCGAACAGCGCCCGTGTGCGGAACAGCCCGCTCATGAACTGGCGCAGCATCAGCTCGGCCAGATCGAAATCGTTGACCACGCCCTGGCGCATGGGATACGCGACTTCCACATGCGGTGGGCACCGGCCAAGCAGCTTGAACGCTTCCGCGCCCACGCACACCAGATCTCCCGTGCGGTGCGACACCGCGATGCACGACGGCTCGTTCAACTCCACGCCCCGGCCCCCGCGCATGTATATCCTCGTGGCTGTGGTTCCCATGTCCAGGGCCAGGTTTATGGTAATCAGGCTTTTGACCGAGTGTATGATCTGCATGAACCCTCTACCAGTTTTGCGTTACATCGAAATCGAAATCCTGCTTGAGCGCCGCGGCCAGGCGCGCCAGGGGCAGCCCCACCACATTGGAGTAGCACCCGCGCACCTCGGACACAAACGCCCCGGCCAGGCCCTGGATGCCGTAGGCGCCGGCCTTGTCAAGGGGATGCCCGCTGTGCGCGTAGCGCGCGATTTCCCCATGGTCCAGCGTGCGGAACACCACGGCCGTGCGCTCGTGGAACACGCGGCGGCGGCCCGTGTCCGTGTCCTGCAGGGCCACGCCCGTTATGACCGCATGTTCCGCGCCGCTCAACGCGTGCAGCATGCGCTCCGCGTGAGCCGCGTCCGCGGGTTTTCCCAGAATCGAACCGCCGGGCGCCACCACAATAGTGTCCGCGCAAAGAACGACCGCGTTGCCGGGTGCAAGCGCAATGGCCGCGTCGAGTTTGGCTTCCGCCAGTCGTTCGGCCAGTTGATCAGGCGCCAGCCCCCGGTCGCAGACTTCCGCTTCGACATCATCGCTGGGCGTCGCAAGCGTCTCGAACCGCACGCGCATCTGCTCCAGCAGGCGCGCACGCCGGGGCGACTGCGACGCAAGAATAATCGTTTTCACGCCGCTCTGCTCCATACTGTAATAATGTCAATGCCGCCGGAGAAGAAGTTGTCATGCGCGCGCGAAAAGAATACGCCCCCGCGTATGGTGTGGGAAGTGCGAATCCGCCCGGCCGTGGACCGGAGAGAGGAGAGTGAGGAATTCAAACACGCTGTTTTTGGAGTGGGCAGGAAAAAATGGAGCAAACAACTGATAAAAAGAAGTCCGGATTTCAAGGCGAATGGCGGAGTGCGCACATCCGCGAGAGCACCCGCAATCCGCGCCCATAGGAAAGCGATCAGGCAAATGCAATAAGCATTACACCCATGGAAAACAGGGCAATCAGAAACGCCACAATATTCTTCACGGCCGGCCTCCACGCCGCACGGGGGATTCCCGCGGCTTGATTTCCAATAAACAAAATCAAGAATTATGCCATCCTTGAGAAAACCGGCCATGCGGTGACGCAAATCACAAATGCAGGGGATAAACATCGTTGCTTCGTTCGAGGAAGCGATGAAAATACGATTCCAAAGGGCCAGGCCGTTGACAATTTGACACAGCTCCTGTGTGCATTCGGCACAAAAGTGAAATAGCAGACGGCATTGAAAGCGGACGGGCTGACTTAAAGATTCAATCCGCGATTCGCTTGGCGTCACATCAAGCCTGCTGCCGGACGCCCCTGTATCACGAAAGATTTTTGGTTATCCGAGCACGGCTTTTTTGACTTCGTCTATGCCCACTCGGTTGAGGAATTTTGCGGTGCGCTCTTTGGGCTTTGCGTTGCTTTTGTAGAAATCAAAATATTTCCGCGCCAGGGCCACGACCTGATCGTCGGAGACATCCTCGGCGATGATGTCTCCGATGCGGGGTTTGGCGCCCGCGTTGCCGCCCACGGTCACGGTCCAGCCTTTTTTCTTGCCGAAGCAACCGAAGTCGCGCATAAAACTTTCTCCGCAGTTCATGGGGCAGCCGCTGACGCCGATTTTGGCTTTGGCCGGAAGGTCCATGCCCGTGAACTCCTTGTCGAGCCGCGCGCCCATGCCGAGCGAGTCCTGCTGCCCGAAACGGCACACCTCCGTGCCGGGGCACGCCTGAACATAGTGCATGCACGGCTCCACGGCGCGGCCCACTTCCAGGCCCAGCTCTTTCCACACTTCGGGCACATCCTGCGGCTCGATGCCGACCAGGGCGATGCGTTGCGCGGATGTGAGTTTCAATATCGGAATGTTGAATTTGCGCGCCGCGCGCGCAATGCTTTCCAGCGCATCGGGCGTCACCAGCCCAAGGGGCGTGCGCGCCACAATGGCGTAGGTTTTCTGGTCCCGCTGCAGAATTGCTCCGTCCAGTTCCGGTTCGCTCATGATGAATTCTCCCCCGTGACTCTCCGGCGTTGAAAGCCGTCGCCTCGCTGAATGCGCTGCTGCCAAATAATCTATGGAAAATACGAGCGCAACTCAAGCCTCGTGAGGGGCGCGTTTGTTTTTTACGGATCGCGGTTGTGCGCGGACGCCGCTTTCGTGGATAATGATAATGGATTCAGTCGTGTTGCGGAGGAGGAAGCCATGCGAATGAAAACAGCCACGGCCATGATGTTGCTTGTGCTCGGATGCGCGGCGATGAGCGGGTGCCCG
>JAGUYV010000334.1 GCA_020061125.1 bacterium
CGCGACGGCTGCGACCCCGCGCGGCCGGACTGCCTCTGGGAGCCGCTCACGAATTTCGTGTCCAGAAATTCCAAGCACAGCCGGGGCGCGGCCGTGGACGCGACCCTGGCCCTCATCACCGGAAGGCGCGTGGACATGGGCACGGCGTTCGACCATTTCGGCCCGCAGGCGCGCACAAAAAACGCAACGGGCAAAGCGCTGCAAAACAGGTTGTTGCTGAAAAGCATCATGGAAAAACAGGGGTTCCGCAATTACTTCCGCGAGTGGTGGCACTACGACCACGCTTCGAACGGCAAATACGGTTCGCTGGATGTTCCGCTGGAGGGCTTTTGACGCGGCTTCACGGGCCTGCGGCTCACTGCCCGGCTTTGATGGTCGTGATGTCCACGCTCTCGCCGCCCGCGGCCTTGACGATGTCCAGCAGCCGTATGGTCAGCCCCAGGGAAATCTTGTCGTCGCCCTTAATCACCACGCTCGGTTTTTTGTCATAGGCCGCCAGCGCCCTGGAAATCTTGCGCTGCAGGTCGGCCGGTGCAGTCGGCGTCTTTTCTGCGTTGAAATAGATTTTTTCGTCTTTTGTGACGAACACCACCAGCGGCTCTTTGTCGAGCTTCCGGCTGACCGTGGATTTGGGCAGAACGATGTTGTGCGCGGTTTCGGTGATGAACCGTGAGGTGAGCATGAAAAAGATGAGCAGCATGAGGATGACATCAACCAGGGGCCAGATGTTCATCCCGGCGGAGTTTTTTCTGCGGCGGCGGATGTTCATTCGATGATGCCTTCCTCCACCATGGTGTCAATCACGGATTGGGCGGCCTGCTCCACGGCGGCGGCGTGCCGGTCCACAATGGACATGAGATAATCGTAGGCGATGAATGCGGGGATGGCCACGATGAGGCCCGCGGCCGTAGTGAGCAGCGCCTCCCAGATGCCGCCCGCCAGAAGGGTGGCGTTGACTTTGCCGCCGAGCCGCTCGATGGTGATGAACGCCTTGATCATGCCCGTGACCGTGCCGAGCAGTCCGCACAGGGGCGCGACCGTTGCTATGGTGCTCAACCACATGACCGGTGTTTCGAGGGCCTGGATTTCGAGGCTGGCGGCGCGCGCCATGCGCTTTTCCACATGCTTGACGCGCACGCCCGCGGCGATGCCCTGCTCCAATATGCGCGGCAGCATGCCCTTTGCGCCGCGGCACACTTTCACGGCCTGGGCGCGGTCCTTGCCCCGCAGCGCCGCCTCGATGTCGTTCATGAGCTTTTCTTCATCGGTCTTTGCCGCGGCCAGCTTCACCATGCGCTCGATGACTATGGTGACGATCAGAACCGAGCACAGCGCGATGGGAATCATGAGCACGCCGCCGCGTGTGATGTACTGGAATAGCATGACGGTTTCTCCTCGCTCCTTCAGCGGATTTCAAACTTCAGGGTTACGGACATGGTTTTGCTGGACGCCTTGAGTTCCGCGGGAATGGGCGGGAACGGCGCGGCGCGGTGCACCGCATTCACGGCTTCATCGTCCAGAACCGAATGCCCGCTGGACTTGGCCAGGCTCACGCCCGAGACCGCGCCCGAGGCGGACACGGTGAAACGCACGGACGCGGCGCCCGTTTCGCCCCGGCTGCGGGCGCGGGACGGATACTGCTTGGCGCTCTGGATGCGGCTGACGACCTTGATCGCGTACTGCCGCCACAGGGCGTCTGTGTCTATTTGCGGCGGAAGCGGTTCCTTGCGCGGCGGAGGCGGCTCAACCACAGGCTCTTTGCCTTTGCCGCCGGGCACGCCGCCCGGCAGCCCGTGTTCGGACCCGGTTTCGCTGGCGCCCTGCTGCGGTTCCACCACCACGGGCGCCACGGGCGCCATGGCCACTTCACGCGGCGGCTCCTGGACTTTGAGCGGAACCGGCGGTCTTTCCGGCTCGGGTTGCGGCATCTGCCTGCGCGGCTGAATTTTCTTCTGTTTCACAGGTTCCGGCTTTTTCTCGGGCACGGGTTCGGGCCTGGGAGGCGGTTTCGGCGGCCTGGGTTTCTGCTTCATGACAAGCCGCACGGCCAGCGGCCCCACCTGCCGCACATCGGGCAGTTGCATGTACGCCAGCGCCGCGGCATGCGCGATCAGCGACACCCCGAAGATGCACAAGAAAAGGGTGTTGACTTTGCCTCGGGAATTCACAGTGTTCCGCATTTCAACAGATCGGTATCACCAATTTATAATTCATCACACCCACTGCATCATAAGCAGGATACAGGGAGATTTCAACAGCTCTTTTGCGTTCACTCATGGCGTTGTATCCGCCGGATCCGCCTGTGTAATGGTCCCGTCGCGCAGCAGGACCGCATGAGTGGCGATGCGCCGCGCCTGTTCCGGGTTATGCGTTGACAAAATCACGGTCGTTCCGTTGTCTCCGGCCGCGCGGATGATGTCCTCGATAATGCGCGCGTTTTCCGCGTCCACATTGCTCGTCGGTTCGTCCAGGAGCAGCGCTTGCGGGCGCACGGCCAGGGCGCGCGCCAGGGCAGCGCGCTGCGCC
>JAGUYV010000512.1 GCA_020061125.1 bacterium
CGCGGCCATGCGCCTGTGCGATCTGCCCTGGCTCGCGGACCCGCGCGTGCGCCTGTTCGCAGGCCCCTTCGCCTGGGTCGCGGAACCCCTGTCCGCGCTGTTCGAAGCCATGGCGGACCAGGGCGGGCACATCCCCATCCTGGTGCACGGGCCGTCCCTGCGCGCACTGCCCGATGAAGAAACGGCATTCCGTGAGGCTCTGTCCCATATCCGCAACCTGCTTCGCCCCCCCCAGATTCACATGGCCGAACTCGGCGCGGACAATGCGCGCGCCAACGCGAAGGCCATGCAGGACACGCGCGGCGCCGCCGAACTCGCAAATACTCTCGCGGGCCGGCCAATCATTCTGGTTGCGCCCGGTCCGTCCCTGCAGAAAAATATCGCGGCGCTCAAACTCGCCGCGGGCCATGCGCCGGTTCTGGCCCTGGACGCTGCCGTGCGGCCGCTGTGCGCCGCGGGCATCATGCCGGACTTCGTGGTCACCCTGGACCCCCAGGGCGTGGTCTCGCGATTCGTGCCCGAGCCGTTGCCCGCGCCCGCCCGTCTGGTCTGGTTTGCGGAATCGCAACCGGATGTGGTGGCGCGCTTCCCCGCGGAACGCCGGTTTCTGGCCAACGCATCCACGGCCGTGGACCATGCGCCCAACGAACTGTTCGTGTCCGGCTCCGTGCTGCTGCCAGCCTTGGACCTGTGCCGGATCATGGGGTGCGATCCCATCATTTTCGCGGGGCTGGATTTTGCGTACGGCCACGGCCGCTCGCATGTGCGCGGCAGCCCGGCCGGGGGGCGCAACACCGTCACGGACCGCACCTGCGACGGCTACTTCGGGCTTCCGGCGCGCACCATCCAGGCGTTTTACATTTATCTGCGACAGGCCGGGGAGTTCATCGGCCGCGCCATGCCCGGCCGCCGCGTGTGGGACGCCACCGAGGGCGGCGCAGCCATCGCCAACACCGTTCCCATGCCCCTGGTTCACGCCCTGCTGCAAATCATGCCGGATCCTTGACCGCGGAGCGCATTGCTCATTCACGCGCCGTCAATATAATTATGTCAACAGACTTTGTTCGGTTCATTTCGCATGCAAACTCTGAATCAATGCTGCAAGAGGAGGCGGAACATGGGCGGAAAAACAAAAGGCAAAACGCCCGACATCATTTTTCGAAACGGCAAACCCGCTGCCGTGGTGCTCGATATTGCCGAGTATCAGGAGCTGCTTGAACGCCTCGAAGACTTCGAGGATCTCAAGGCCCTGCAGTCCATGAGGGAAAAATCCCTCAAATTCAGAAAACTGGATGACTTCCTCGAGGAGTGTGATCCGGTTGCATGAGATTTTTATTGAGCGCGCCGCGTAGCGCGATTTGAAACAGCTTCCAAAAAATGGTTTTCACCGCATAATCTCGTCCATAAAATCATTGCAAGATAATCCTCGTCCGCCCGGATGCCGAAAAATCACAGGATCAAAATCAGACTGGCGTATCCGTATTGGCGATTACAGAGTCATATATGAAATCGCAGACGCAGAATGCGCCGTGCGCGTGATGCGCGTCAGGCACAGAAAATCCGCATACCGCCAGTAATGGCGTTCGATATTTTCAGTTGACAATTGGATATTGACGCCGCGCCGTGCCAGGACAGCGCCTTATTACCACAGCGGCGGGTTATGGGATTATGCCGTTATATTCACTGGACAGATCGTAGCCGCCCTCTTCGACCGGGAACCGGCGCGCTTCGGGCTGGGGCCGCGGAATCACGATTTCCTCTTCCTGCCGGGGTTTGAGGGTTGATTCACCCAGCACTTCGCTCACGGACGGCAGTTTGACCTGCTCCCGGCTTTGCTCGTAGAACTCCTCACGCTCGAACCAGGGCACTTCCTTTTTGGCCGCCTCGGCGGCTTCCTGCTCTTTCCTGGCCCGCTCTTCCTCTTCCTGCTTCTTCTTCTCTTCTTCCTTCTTTCGCTTTTCCTCTTCCTTCTTCTTGGCCTCTTCTTCCTTTTTCTTCTGCTCTTCCTCTTTTTTCTTTTTCTCTTCTTCTTTCTTCTTTTTTTCCTCTTCCTTTTTCTTGTTTTCTTCTTCCTTCTTTTTGTCTTCCTCCTCTTTTTTCAGGCGTTCTTCCTCGGCCTTTTTCCGCTCTTCCTCCTGGCGCTTAAGCTCTTTCTTGGAAGGTCTGCTCGAGGGCGCGCCCGTATCGAAGGTCTTGACGATGGTGAACTTGCTTGTCTCGGCTTCGTCCGCGCCGGAGTTGAGGGCGTAATCCAGGCGGAAATCCTGGTAGTCCACGCTGAACCCATAGGCGGCGTTGCCGTCGCTGGAGCCGAGGCGCAGGGTGAAGTGATCCGCGGCCCGGTATTCGAGGCCCACGCCGAACGCGGAATCGCCGAGATACTTGCTGTCGTAGGACGCGGCCAGGGTCGCCGCGCCGTCCATGAATTTTTTGGCGGCGCCGAACGAGATGTTCATGGGCACTTCGTCCATGGCGCCCAGGCTCACGCCGCCTATGTTCTGCAGATTCAAGCCCGCGGTGGTTTCCTCGTCCAGAACCATGAGCGCGCCGATGTCGAAGCCCGTGCCGCTGGCGCTGTTTCCGGACAGGTCGTACTTGAGGCTCTTGAAGCCCAGGCCCAGGAACATGTTGTCCCCGTACGGCATGGAATAAGCCAGGGCCAGGCCTCTGTAGTTTTCGGACGCCACGCCCATGGGGTAGTCAAAGCGCAACGGGTTTGAAGGGTTCTGGCCGAAGAGCGGGAAATCCGTGTTGGCCGCGGAGTAGGAGAACCCGATGGCGCCGCGCCCGTAAGGCATGGCCGCGCTCACGGACTGGATGTCGCTTTCGAAAAAGTCGAGGGTGGTGCGGGTGATGAGCAGTTGCGCGCCTGGGAGGCGGGCCAGGCCCGCGGGGTTCCAGTAGATGGCGCTCACATCGTCGCTCAAGCCCACGAAGGCGTTGCCCATGCCGAAGGCGCGCGCGCTTTCCCCCTCGCGGAAGAAGTCGGACTGTGCCGCCAGGTCGTCCTGGGCGCGCACGGGCGCGGCCAGGGCCGCGCACAGCGCCGCCACACTTATCCATGCCAGCAGGTTTCGGACCATTTTCAGTCTACTCTCCGTGTTCTGCAAATAGTGTCCCGGTTATTTTTTGAAGATTGCCATCTTTCCGGTCTGTTCGGTCACACCCGTGGCCAGGCTGGCGCGCAGGCGGAACACATACACGCCGTTGGCGATGTGCCCGCCGCCCAGTCCGCGTCCGTCCCATTCGATCTCGTTGTAGCCGGGAACCACCGTTCCCGTGGTCGAGTACACCATGCGGCCGTCGCGGCGGTAGATCTCCAGAACCACGGCGCCCGAGGACGGCGCCTGGAACGAGAATTTCATGGTTCCCCCGGCGAGCGGGTTGAACACGCCCGAGCCGTCCGACGGCCCGGCCGCGATGTTCACCAGTTGGGTTCCGCCCGTGACTTTCACGGTCCATTCCTGGGTCTGGATATTGCCGTTGTTGTCCTGCACGCTGAACGCGATCTTGTACTGGCCCGCGGGCAGCGTGGCTGCGGGGGTCCAGGTCACGGTGCAGCTTGTTGCGACCGTGCAACCGGCCGTGCTCGGGGTTCCCGCGTGTGTTCCGCCGCCGCTGTCCGTCACGGTCACGCTGATGCTGGTCAGATCCACGCCCGAGGCGTTTGTCCCGGGGTCGGTCAGGGAGACTGTGATGGACACCCCCTCGGAGGCGCTGATGATGTCGCCGCTGGCCAGGCTGAACGCGCTTGACTGGGTGTTGATAGTGGGCGGCGTGCGATCGTCGCTCTTGAAGTGCACGGTGAAGGAACTGCCGTAATTCACGGCGTTGACGGTGACCTGTATGGCCGCGTTGCCTATGTCTGTGGAGGATATGTCGAATGTCGCCTGGCCGTTGGAATCAGCGGTTGTGGTTGTGGGAGACAGCACCACGCCGGCAAGCCCGGTGGCCGCAACCGCCACGGTGTCGCCGGTGCGGAGGTTGCCATAAGTGTCCTTGACCGTAACCGTGATTTTGCCGCGGCTCGACCCGTCGGCCACGATCTGCAGATCCGTGTCCGTTGCCGAGGTGTAGGGATGCGTGACGATAGTGAAGCTGCCGCCCGCGCCCGCGGCGGTCTGCAC
>JAGUYV010000483.1 GCA_020061125.1 bacterium
GCCAGAACTCCGAGCACGCCGAACAGCGCCGCGGGCAACCGCGCCGAAAATTTGTTGAGGCCGAACGCCTTCACGCAGGCCACAGCCGGATAGAAGTAAACCGGGTGCTTGGGGTTCCATGAGGACTGCGGGTACAGGGGCCATGCGCGGCCGGTTTCGTCGCGGCCGGTCTCGCCCACGACATATGCGGTGAATGCGATGGACGCTTCGTCAATTTGCAGTCCGTTCGGGATGTCTTCGAGGGCGAAGGCGCGCAGCGCGAGCGCCAGTGCGAGCACGGCGAACAGCACGGCGCGCCGGGCCGGGGTCATGCGCATGGCGTTTTGCTCTGGTGCATCCGGCATTGTGATTTTCGTCCTCCGGGTCCGCGCCTGCATTGTAACGGCTGGCCCGCGCATTTGTCCACGCCGCACATCGCGCGCAAACCGGTGTTGATCCGGCCCGCAATGATATAAAATGCTAAAGGATTAGAGAGCGGCCTTCGCTCATCACAAGTCAGGGGGATACGGATATGAAAAGAGCAAGCCTGTGCGGGGTTCTGGCTCTGATGATTGTGTGCGCGGTCCGGGTTCCGGCCAGCGCGGGCAACGCCGCGATGAACGCCGCCATCAATAAAATGAAGAAGCTTGTGTATCAGCCCATGGACCGCTGGCAACTCACCAAAGATCTGCCCAAAGAGCAGGTGCTGGACATGAGCACGCCGTCCGGGAAATTCCAGAAGGCGGGTATCGGCTACTTCTGGGCGGACAAGCAGGAAGTCTGGATCCGCACGCGTTACGAAGTCCCGGAATCCATCCTCGGCATTCCCATCAAGGGCACGAAAATCTCCATGTCCGCAAATGTCGAGGACTGGGGCGAGATTTATGTCAACGGAGAGCTCAAGCAGACCTTCCGGCGCTCCACCGGCTTCGTGCCGCTCACCGAAAGCGCGGTTCCCGGAGAACGGTACTTCATCGCCATGAAACTGCGGCGCAAGGACCGCGACACGGGTCTGATCCGGGACATCAATCTGGAATACGAAGCGCTCAAGAGCCTGGAAACGCGCGTGGCCGGGTTTGTGGAAGCGGCGTCCGCCGTGGATGTTCTGCTCGAAGCCTCGGGCGAGGATGCTGCCAAATGGCAACCCACGCTGGAGCAGGCCGCGGCCGTCATTGACATTGAAGCGCTCCGGAACGGCGACTTGAAACCGTTCTATGCGACTCTGGAGAAAAGCGAGCAGATCCTCCAGCCGTTGAGCGACATCCTCAAAAAGTACAGCATGTTTCTTGTGGGCTACTCGCACATTGACCCCGCCTGGATGTGGGACAAGGCCGAGGGCGAACATGTGGTGGTGCGCGGCACCAGCGAGCAGATTCTCGAATTGCAGGACGAATTCCCGGATTTCATCTACGCGGCCAACCAGATGCACTGCTACCGCTGGATGGAGCGAGATTACCCGGATCTGTTCGCGCGAATCAAGGAAGCAGTCAAGTCCGGCCGGTGGGAGCCTGCGGGCGCGCAGTGGGTGGAGCCGGACGGCAACCTGCCCCATGGCGAGAGTTTCGTGCGCCAGTTTCTTTACGGCCGCAAATACTCCATCGAGAAATTCGGGTTCGCCAGCACCATCGGCCTCACCCCGGATTCCTTCGGTTACAACTGGAGCCTGCCGCAGATTCTGTCCAAAAGCGGCATGCGCGGGTTCGTGACGCAGAAAATATCGTGGAACGACACCACGCGGTTTCCGCACAATCTGTTCTGGTGGGAATCCCCGGACGGGTCGCGCATCCTCATGTATTTCCCGCAGGGTTCTTACGGCGAGCGCGTGGAAGCCGGCGCCATGGCCCAGCAGCTTTCCAACATGAAGAAAAAGCACGGGGTGGACAGCAATCTGGTGCTGTTCGGCATCGGCGACCACGGCGGCGGCATCCCCCGCGACTATGTGAAGCGCGCCATGGCCCTGCGCACCAATCCGCTCTATCCCAAAATCGAGTTCCTTTCCCTGGAGCAGGTTTTCGACCGCATGCTCGAAAAAGCCAAAACTCTGGACTTCCCGGTGTGGAAGTCCGAGCTGTATCTCGAATACCACAGGGGCACCTACACGACCCAGGCCAACACCAAGAACAACAACCGCCGCAACGAGCACTGCCTGATGAACGCGGAAAAATTCGCGTCCGCCGCGGCCGTGGCGCTTGACAACGAATATCCTTTCGACCGCATCGAGGAGGCGTGGAAAATCCTGTTGTTCAACCAGTTCCACGACATCCTGCCCGGATCGTCCATCACCCCGGTGTATGAGGATGCGGACAAGGATCACGCCTGGATCGCGGCCGAGTGCCAGCAGAGCCTGGACGCGGCCCTGGAATCCATCGCCGCGAACGCGGACACCACGGGGCCGGGGCGGCCCGCGGTGATTTTCAATGGGCTGTCCTGGCCGCGCGGCGGGCTGACGCAGATTCCGGTGCATCCGGACACGGCGCAGGCCGCGGTGTTCGACGACAAGGGGCAGGAGCTTCCCGCGCAGATCGTGACCACCGCGGACGGAGGCAAGGCCGCGGCGTTCGTGGCTCGCGGAATCCCGGCCCTGGGCTTCGCCGTGTATCGCGTGATCGAAGGGCAGGCCTCCGCGGCCGCGCCGGAGTTGCTGAAAGTTGACGCAACCACGCTGGAGAACGACGCCCTTCTGGTCAAGATTGATCCCAAAACCGGATGGGTGAGCAGCATCTACGACAAGAAGAATAAGCGCGAGGCCGTGGCGCCGGGCGGGGCCGCGTTCGAGCTTCAGGCCTATCAGGAAGACGGCGATTCCTCGGACGCGTGGGACATGCGGTTCCCCGCGGACGGCGGCCGCATGGAAATGTCCCCGGCCTCGAAAATCTCCATTGTGGAAAACGGCCCCGTGCGCGTCACCATCATGGCCGAGCGGCCCTTTGCGGCCAAAAGCGCGTTCCGCCAGTATTACTCGCTGGTGGCCGGGCTGCCCGTGGCCTTCGCCCGCCTGGACGCGGACTGGCATGATTCGGACATCTTTCTCAAATCCGCATTCGCCATGAACATGGACGCCGATTTCGTGACCTACGAGATTCCCTACGCCAACATCAAGCGCGTGACCAGGCCCTCGACCCCGGCCGAGAAGGCGCAGTGGGAAGTGAGCGGCCACCGCTGGGCGGATTACACCGCGAACAAGGGCGACTACGGCGCGACCCTGTTGAGCTGGAGCAAGTACGGGTACGACGCCCGGGGCAATGTGCTGCGCATGACCATGCTGCGCAGCCCCACGCGCCCGGATCCCCTGGCCGACCGGCACGCCCACTCCATTCCCTACGCCCTGTTCCCGCACGCCGGGGACTGGCGCGCGGCGGACAGCGCGCGCCTCGGCCGCGAGTACAACGATCCGCTCCGCGTTTTGACAACTTTCGCTCATGAAGGTTCTTACGGAAAGAGCCGCGGATTCTTTTCCTTGGACGCGGACAACGCAGCCATCGAGACCATCAAGCGCGCCGAGGACGGCGACGGGTTCATCCTCCGCATCGTGGAAACCGAGGGCCGCGACGGAACCGTCACCATAGCGCTGCCCGCGGTTCCGAAACGCGCGGCCGAAACCGATCTCACGGAAAAGGAAATCAAACCCCTTTCCGCGGCTGCGGGCGCGGCCCTGACCGTGCCCCTGGGGCATTACGAGATCAAGACCGTGCGCGTGGCGTTCTGACCGCCGCGCGGTTGATTCAGTTCCAGGTGATAACCATGACGCAGGCATCGCCGCCGCGGGCCATGCAGGATGTCTCGGTGTCGGCGATGCTGTTCGCTCCGCACAGCTCCATGCCGCGCAGCACATAGCCGCGCAGAATCTGGCACAGGCTTCGATGCGGCGCGCGCGGCACTTTCACGGTGATGGTGACCGTGTTCTCGCGGTCGCTCAACGCCACTTCGGCCGCGCCCATGTCCACATAATAGGCGTTGTACAAAACGGGCAGGCTGCGCAGGAAGCTGCGCACATCCCTGTTCATCACAAAAATCTTATGCACGCTCTGGAGCGCGCCGTCCGCGGAATCGCGCCCCATTTCAATGAAAGCAGTTTCCCGGCCGCCGTAGAAAGCGTCGGCCACGGCCTGGTTGAAGGCCGTATAGTGGCTGTAGTCGTAAAGGCGGCTCGGGTAGAAGTCTCCCGAAGAGGAAGCCAGGGCCTGCACCTGCGGCGCGCGTTCCCACACGGCCCCGAGTTTGTCCTCGCCGAATTTGTTTTTAATGAATGCAAGACGCGCGTTGAACGCGGTTCCCTTGACCTGCATAAGCGTGTGCTCCGGCACAAGTTGTAATATGGTTTGTTGTTCGCTATGCCGCTCCGGCTCCATTGTACCCGCAATAAATCCGCAAAGTCAACAAAACAAAAAGCGGCGGAACCCGATAACGATATTATCGCGAAAGGGGAAGAAAGCCGGCCCGCCACGCGGGCGCAGCCGGATTGCATCAAGCGTTTTTGGCCACGAAATGATGCTAAATCACAGGGACAACAGGGCGGGGTCTTCGAGCAGGCGTTCCTTGAGAATGAAATCGCGGAGTTGCTCTTTGGATACAGGGGGCTGTTCCGCGGAGCGGTAGGGGCGGGCCGTGTCCGCGCCGCGCCGCGGCGCGCCCTGCTCAAGCACATACATGGACGGGGTTTCCTGCACGAACAGGGCCTCGTCCTGGGTCATGAGTTCTTCGTACAGGCGTTCTCCGGCGCGCAGGCCCACGGTGGTCTTCCCGATTGAGCCGGGGTCCTTGCCAAAGCGCGGGGCCAGTTCCTCGATCAGAATGTCCACGAGATCCGGAATCCGGAACACCGGCATTTTCAAAATGAAAACTTCGCCGCCGCGCATGGCGCGGCCCGCTTCGAGCACCAGGGCCACGGCCTGGGGCACGGACATGAAAAAGCGGGTCATGTCCGGGTGCGTGACGGTCACCGGCCCGCCGTCGCGGATCTGACGCACGAACTGCGGCAC
>JAGUYV010000207.1 GCA_020061125.1 bacterium
CGGCAACCAGGTCTGGGCGCGCGCCCTGGGCCGCGCCGCGGGCAAATTCTCCGCGCACTTTACGGCCACACCGGGCGGCATTATCCTGGCCGCAGCAGCCGCCTACCCCGACACCCCGGCCACGGACCTGTGGCTCATACCCCTCGGCCCTTCCGGCGAAACGCCCCCGGACCCGTCACAGTACGGCGGCCGGTATCCCCGCGCAGCCGCAACCGTGGCCGCCATGCCCGATGGCGGCGCAGCGTTCGCGGCCGCAACACGCGCACCGGAACCCGACAAATCCGACATAATCATTTACCGTCTGGACAGCAAAGGCCGTGAACTCTGGACAAGCATTACCGGCACCCAGAACCTTGACCAGCCCACGGCCGTGGTGCCCGCGCCCGACGGCGGCCTGGTTGTGGCGGGCTACACATTCACACCGTCGCCCGGCCTCGCGGATTCCGGCAGCCAGGATTTCTTTATCGCACGCCTCGACGACTCCGGCAAAAAACTCTGGACCCGCACCCTGCCCGCCCAGCGCGACGATCGTATCGCGGCCATCGCCGTCACCGCGTCAGGCACTGTGCTCGCAGCAGGCGCCACCTTCACCGGAACTGCTGGAGATGCGGACCTCAAAATCGTGCTGCTCGATTCAAGCGGTGAACCATTGTGGAACATCAAAACGGGGACGCCGCGCGACGACCGCGTAACCGCCGTGGCCGCCATGCCCGGCGGCAATGATTTTGTCATCGCCGCGTCCACACGCATGCCCGAACCCGACCAATCCCATGATTTCTGGATCTTCCGGCTTGATGACAACGGTAAATGCATAACCCCTTAATGCACGCGTATATGTCTCGACCGCAGTCATGTTGTCCCGCAGCCCCGGTCTCATGTATGTGCGTAATTTAAGGATTACAACAACGCGAATTCGTTTCAACCTGCGTTCATGATCTTTTGTTGCTTCAAGTATATCGCTATAGCCTGTACGCAAACCAACTCTGCAGCCGTGTTTTCATCTCTGGAATTCACGCGAAAAACAAATGCCTGTGCGCCATCGCTTCGCCCATGCCTCTGAATTTCCCTCCCTTAATCGCATTTTCAATGCATGATCACGAGTTATTTCAAAACTATTTGTACAACTTTAATTGCAATTTCTCTAGCATGCATGATTTTATGTTGAATGCTTCCTGGAAATCGTCCGTAACTGTGATTTTGACCGTAATTTCAAAAAACGCCTTTGTTACTGGCGGCCCGGGAATGCAGATCCCTTGATGCCGCATGAGCACTGAAAACATGCCCATGAACAAAACTCCCGATGACCTGAAAATGCGGTCCCGCGCACGCGGTCCGTGCCTCATGGATTATATTCACATATAGTCAGCCTCAAGACTTCCCTTCCACCTCGTAACGATCTGCACACAGGTCTCTCACCTGTCTGCAACATGCCATAATGCGCTGACCCTCAAAGCGCATCCTTTCAACAGGACCCGGTGGCGTGAACACATGCGGACCCAGATATCACACTCACAGTATTCAATAAAAATGCGCTCTATTCCTTACAAAAAGAGTACTTCATGCCCTGCTTTCGCGAGAGAGACGGGGAAAAACCCTTTTCTTCCGCTCGAACACTCGCTTCGCGAATTCCTGGGCCGCGCTGCATTTTCAATTTTGTGTATGAAGCGATTACCCCGTGAACATCGGGGCCATCATGAAAAACACGAGTGTGGAATCAGGGCATTCCCTTGATGCGACTCGACGCTTTCAAGCCGCGCATTCTGCATTTGTGCGGTTTCCGCCTCACATTCACCTCCCGATAGACAACTGCCGTGCGTTTGTTCTTCAAACGCACATTGCCCATGATAAATTGCAGTATCTTAAAGTATCATATCAACTTATTAAAATTAAATAAATATCATTAAAGACACAATATCGTTGAGACCGCAAAAGTTCATGGGAATGCAGAACACGCTTTATCAAGATGCAAATGAATGCCGCCGCGCGCTGGACACTGATGTTTTCCGGGATATGCACGGAATAAGGGCCATTATCACGCACGACCCGAATCCATGCAACCCTGATGAGCACCACAAGCCTGGAGCTCTGCTCAACAGGTTTGAATGACACGGCCAAATCCGGGCAAGCCTTTCAAGCATTCATGCTCCTGTGAATTCCCCGTTTGCATCCACGGAGCGCACTTTGTGGCCGTTCGGGCCATATTCATGGCAAATGCACACCATTACACGGCTTTTTACATTATTGATCACGCGGCCGTGCGTTTTATCGAAAACTCTCTCAACCAGCGTAATTTACCCATTATATGCAAATAGCAGGGATAGCAGACGCATAGCACGGGGTCGTGCGTTTACATGGGACGGAGATTGAGCAGATCAATAAAACCTATTATAAAGCCATTATTTCGTTCGCAAGGGCATGCGCGCGGCCATGCACACGCAATCATACTGTATGTTCACGCTGCTTGGAGCGGCTTTTGAAAAGAATACCTATTGCGTTCCGGCAAGGGCCTGTGCTAAACTATCGTTTCAACAATCAATGGACCGGAGGAACGACGCGGAAAATGGAGAAGATCAAAGTGGAGCGCATTTTCGATTACCCCATGGAGGAGTCCGTGAAGTTCTTCATGGAGCGCGAGGATACCGCTTACGACATACAAGAGCTTGAGAATGTCACGCAGTGGAAGGTTGTGAAGGAAGAGGACAGGGGCGACAAGAGGATTGGAACAAAGGAATGGTGCGCGCACGCGCAGATTCCCAAAGTGCTGCAGCATGTGGTGTCCCCGCGCATGCTGACCTGGTACGAGCATTCGGAATGGGACCGCTCCACGCGCACCTACAAATTTCGCATCGAGCCGATATATCTCAAGAAAGTGGTCAAGTGCCAGGGCCAGACCACATTCGCCGAAGCGCCGGGCAACAAGACCTCGCGCACATTCCAGATGATGCTGTCCGTGGATATCCCGGTGCTGGGGTCCGTGGCAGAGAAACTGATCATTGATTTGCTCAAGAAGAACGAAGAGCAGGACTACAAATTGAGCCTGGACGCGCTCACAAAAGGCCTGGGCGCGGCGGCGGCGCGGGGCAAATAGTACCGGCGCAACGCCAAAATAAGGTATGATGGCGTCAGACACAATGCACGCCGCACCTTGTGGAGGCGCCCCATGCCGCACGCAGTTCGCATCAGAATTTCCCTCACATTGTTTTTCATAATGATCCTTTCCGCGCATTTGAGCGCCGCGGAACCGCCGCCGCTTGAAAAAATCTGGTCCGTGGTCAAGCCCAACCAGAGTTATGCGGACTTCAACCCCAAGCCCGCATCGCAGGCCATGGGCGGCTACATGCAGAATTACCAGGACGGGTTCAAAATGCTTGCCGGGGACAAGGTGCGCACCGGCGATTTCCCCGGTATCCAGGCAGGGCCGGCCGCGGCCTGGGGCGGCTACAAGGAATATCCGATCAAGATTCTGTTCAAAACCGATGCCGCGCCCGCTGGCGGGTTCGTGCTTACCGTGGGTCTTGCAGGCGTATCCCCGGGCGGAAGCGCGGAACTGCACGCGGACCTTAACGGGACCGTCGCGATCAGCCCCCTGGAGCCGGGCGCGAACGACGATGTGCTCAACTTCCCCGAGGGCTTCGCCGACCCGCGCGTGATCCGAATGTTCTTCCCTTCAAACGCGGCCGCGCAGGATGGGAAAAATACGCTCACGCTGACACTTTCGCGGGGCGCCTGGATCGTGTACGACTACATGCGCCTAGACGCCGTGACCCGCTCGGGCGAAGCCTTGATCGCGGGCTTCAGCGCAACCGCGCCGCCGTTTCTGGCCCACGGCGCAGCCGGACCCGCGCATCGCATCACCACCTCGTTCTTCCTCGCCGGAAGCCCGGCCGCGGACCTCGCCCTGTCCGCGCTTGTCAACGGCGAACAGTTTTCCATGCCCCTTGCCGCATCACCGGGACAAAACAGCGAGGAACTGCTCATTCCGGAACTGTCTGCGCCCGCGCAGGCCGTGGTGAGCCTGCGCTCGGGAGGCGAGGTTCTGGAGCAAACCGAACTCACGCTCCAGCCCGTGCGCCATTTCGAAATTACCCTCATGCCGCATTCGCACCTGGACATCGGCTATCCCGACCAGCAGCCCAACATCATGATCGGACAAAAAATGTACCTGGAGCGCGCCCTGGACCTAATTGAGCAGGACACGCCGGTTCCCATGCACTGGACATCGGAAACCGCGTGGCCCGTGGAGCGGCTGCTCAAAGGCATCGGTCCCTGGGAGGAATACGGAGCGTTCATGAATGCGCCCGAGGCCGCGCTCATGCAGTCCGTGACGCCGGAGTTTCTCAAGGACACCATGCGCATGTCCAACGCGGCCATGGCGGGGACCGTAACGAGTTCTGCAAACATGGAAGAAGACCTCAACAACCGCCGCGCCGTGGACGGCTCGCCCCAGGGCTGGCATACGAGCGGCCCTGCCGCAGGCGCATGGATCCAAATCACCCTCAAAGAGCCGCAATCCCTCAAATACACGGCCCTGCGCGGGGGCCGCGAGACCGCCAACCGCATCCTTAAAGTCAAGGTCTCCTACACCCTGGCCACGGGCGAAACCGTGATCGAGGAGCACGGCCCCCTGGGAGAATACCGGGAACGCCTGCTGCTGAAGCCGCCCGCGGCGCCGGCCAAATCATTGCGCATTGACATCCTGGACGCCGCGGACCCCGGTGCGCCCGCATCGCTCATGGACATCGAGCTGTGGACGCCCCAGGATCCGCAAGAACTGCGCCGCCGCCTTATCAAAGCCGTGCGCGACGGCCGCATGGAAATCTCCGCCATGCACCTGAATTTTCTCACCGAACTCATCCCCGCCGAATGGCTCATCCGCTCGTTCGCGCGCGCGCAGTTTGCGGCGGACCAGACCGGCGTCCCACTCACCGCCGCGCTCATGACGGATGTGCCCGGCTACTCCTGGGCTTTGCCGGACATGCTTTCGGACATGGGTGTGAAATATTTTTATCCGGCGCTGAACCCGGACCGCGCCTTCAATTGCCTCGAAGGCATGCCGCACGCATTCTACTGGACCGGCCCCGCGGGCGGCCGTGTGCTCACCTTCCGCGCGTTCAACACCTACAACGAAGGCTGGTGGCTCGGGTTCGGACAGAGCGTGGACCTGGTGGAAAAACGCCTGCCCTCGTTCCTGGCCCCGCTCACCCGGGACGCCTATCCCTACGACATGATGATATTGCGCATGCTGGGCGACATCACCGACGACGGCCCCGTGCCCGAGCGCCTGCCCGAGGTGGCGGCCGCATGGAATGCAAAATGGGCGTGGCCGAAACTGACGATCGGCAACCCGACCCCGTTCTTCCAGGAATTTGAATCGCGTTACGGAACCATCATTCCCGGCCTCACAGGCGACTGGACCGGGTACTGGGAAGATGGCGCGGCGTCCAGCGCGCGGGAGACGATCATGGCGCGTGAGCTGCACCGCGCCGCCGCGCAATTGAGCGCTTACGACGCAGTACAGCAAAGGGTTGATTCCTATGCCGATACGCAACAAGACGATTCCGCACTCGAAGGCATGGCGGAGGCAATTTACCTGTACGACGAACACACCTGGGGCGCGGACACCAGCATCCGAGAGCCGGACAACCCACGAACCATCGGCCAGTGGCACTTCAAGAAAATGCCGCTGCAAAAGGCATTCGAGGAGAACGGACTCGGCGAAGCCGCGCCCGCGCCCTTCCTGTCCGCACTCCAAGCCGCCGCGCTCATGACCGGCGCTCCAGACGCTGCCGGGTTCCTCACGCTCGAAACCACCGTGTACAGAATTCGCGTGGCCGCAGCCACGGGCCGCGTGGAATCCATTTTCGACAAGCGCAGCAACCGTGAGCTTGCGGACATTTCCGGCGGGTTCGCCATGAACGAGTTCATCTACATTCAAGGAATCAGAAACGATCAGCCCATGCGCATGGGGAACATCAAAGCGGGCTATGGGCCGGACAACTCGATCTTCATCACGGGAAGCGCACCCCTGTTCCCGGAAATCACGCAGGTCGTCAGGCTGAATCCGGACACGGACCGCATCGAATTCGAGAACCATCTGAAAAAGGAATACACCACGGATAAGGAAGCCGTCTACTTTGCGTTTCCGCTGAACGCACCCGGCGGCGCGCTGCGGCTTGATGTGACCGGCGGCGTGATGCAGGCCGAAACGGATCAAGCGCCGGGCGCATCGCGCGACTGGATCTCGATCCAGGACTCGGCCGCGGCTGTGAGCGATTCCTATTCCATACTGTTCCACACACCGGACGCCCCCCTTGTCGCGCCCGAGGGACTGCGCGTGAACACTTTCCAGAAAAAACTGCCCCAGCAAAATACGACTCTGTTTTCGTATGTCATGAACAATTACTGGCACACGAACTATGTGGCCGGGCAGGATGGCGAGTTTGTGTTCCGCTACACCATTTCGGGCGTGCCCCGCCGGGTCGAAGATTCGGAGATCGTGAACTACACCGGCGCAGGGCATAATCTTGACGCGCTGCACATGCTGACGGGCGGCGACATATCCCCAATAACCGTGCGCCCGGACACCGTGCGCGTGCTTGGCGTAAAAACTGCGGAAAGGGGTGGCGGGATCGTGGTGCGCGTGCAGGAGATGGACGGAGCGGACACGCCCGTGACCGTCACGCTTTCGCCGAAGCTGAAAGTCACCCGCGCAACCGTCACGGACATTGTGGAGCGCCCGGTGCGCGCGGCGCGTGTGGACACGGATTCGCAGGGCAATTCCGTGGTCACCGAAACCGCGCCCGCGCGCGGATACTTGACACTGCTGCTCGAATAGAAACCAGCCGAACCGTTCCTTGCTTCGGACAACCGCGCAAGCGGGTACGCAAGCGCGCTATTATGATTTCTGCATTGGGTAATGAACGAGTGCGCCTAGCATCGGCGGGGGTCAATCCGCGGCGTTTTCCGCAGCGCCAATGTCCGCGTCGAGCCGGTTGAATGCGCCGCCGATTTGTTCCAGAAGGTCGTGGTCCACGGCGGCGCCGTCGTGTTTTTTCAAGGCGGCTTCCATGGAAATCCCGATGGCGCTGATGTCCTTGAACCCGGCCATGGCCGCGCTGCCGCCGATGGTGTGAAAGATGTGGAGCGCCTGCCTGTGGGCGTCCTGGTCCCCGGGGTTTGCGCGTAGCGCAGCCACGGACTGCTCCAGGCTGTCGCACAGTTCCCGCAGTTCTTCGAGCGCTATTCTCTTGAGCGTGTCCATTTCTTCTTCCGAGAAGAAGCCGTCCGGATTTTCCTGATTCATGTTCTCCTGCTATTTCTCCAGCACGCTGCGGATTACGGTCATGACCTTCTTGGGAACGAAGGGCTTGAGGATATAGTCTTCGGCGCCGGCCATGACGCAGTCGAGCACTTTTTTCTTATCTCTGTTTGACGAAACCATAATGACTTTTGCGCGGGAGCTGATCTCGCGGATTTTGCGCAGGGCCTCGATGCCGTCCATGTTGACCATGGCGATGTCGCAGGTCACGAGGCTGGGGCGGGTTTCACGGAAGATGGCCACGCCCTCGGCGCCGTCCTCGGCCTCGGCCACCACGCGCAGGCCCATCTTTTCGAGGATCAGGGCCATGGTTTTGCGCACGCTCTTGGAGTCGTCAATCACGAGCGCGGTGCGCGCGCGCTTACCCGGGCGGCTGTGTTTGCCGCGGCCGCTCTCGTCGAAGGTGGTCATATAGAGGCTGCGGTTTTCGGTGTCCCATTTGATGGAGGCGAACCCGGTTTCCTTGGACACGGTGAAGCGCGCGTCGCCCAGGAGCAGGGTCGCGCCGGGATACAGAGTGTTCTCCACATCAATGGACGCGAGCTGGTTGAAGATGCGGCCGTTGTTGATCTCGGTGATGTCGTCCTGCATCTGCTTCTGGATTTTGAGCAGTTTCATGGCCTGGCCGCGCAGTTCGCCGAGCTTGTCGAAGTCGCCGCTTGTGTTGGAAACGAAGTCGTAGTTTTTCTTGACCTCGGCCATCTGCTTCTGCACGGAGCGCAGCTTGGCCATGGCGTCGAGGAACTGCTTCTGCACATCGTAGCGGTATCCGGCCTGAACATAGGTTTTGACATTGGCGGTGGAGCCGATGGATTTGGCGAGCACGCAGTCGAAGGCCAGGGTCTGGCCGCCCATGACGGCGCCTTCGCCGTTGAGCGCAACCACGCGGCCGTTGCAGCGCGTGTCGCTGTTCATGATGGCGGTTTCCACCACGATGTCGCCCTCGGCCTCAACGATGCTGTTTTCGATGAAGCGCGCGAATACGCTGCCCTCGGCGTGGATGCGGGTCTTGCCGCGGGTAAGGATGCCGCGGCGCACCACGATGTCGCCCCCGGCCTCCACCGTGGCGGCCTGCACCGTGTTGTCCACGATGATGTCGCCCGCAGCCTGCACCGTGAACCCGTCCTGGATGCTGCCGCGCACGGCCACGGTGCCCGCGAACGAGATGCTGCCGGTCTCGTGTCCCACATCGCCCTCGATGATCGTCACCGGGTCCACGCGCAGCACGCCGCGGGACACGATGGGCGCGCCGTCAATGGCCGCCATGAAGTCCAGCCCGTTCTGTGAGACGGTCACATTCTCGCCCGCCTGCAAGGTTATGTCCATACCCCATTCGCCGGGCAGTTTCTGGCCGTACACGGTGATGCCTTCCTCGCCCTGCGTTGCGGGAATCTTGCGCGCGATGACCTGGCCCTTTTTCACGCTGGCGATGCGGCCAACGCTGCGGAAATCAATGCTGTCGAGCGATGCGGTCAGCTCGTCGGACAGGGCCGCGCGAGCGTCCGCCTCGAACAGGAACTCGATGCGCGCGTCGTCGCCCACAGTGAACGGCTTGCCCGACGCCACGATCAGCGTGTGGTCGTACAGGTCCATGTTCTCGAGGAACACCGAGAGCTTTTCCGTGTCCTTGATGCCGTAGGTGATGCGGTGCGCGGTGAGGCTGCCCCGGATGTCGCCCAAGTCAATGTCCCCGCTCTTCACGGTGTTGTTTACATGCAGGTACGCAGTGATGTGGTCTCGCGAAACGTCAATCCGCAGCCGCGGATCCTTTTCCAGCAATTCTCTGGCCGTGGGCGTCATGCGGCAATTGTCCCGGTGGTGGATTTGGGCGTGTCGTAAAAATGCATGGTCCAATTATACTCCCGGCCGCGCAGCGTGTAAATGCGGTGCGCACGGCCTGTGAAATCGCAAAGCCGCCCGGCGCCGCGGCGCTCGCCCACAAGATAGTAAATCGTAAGATTCTGCCATGATATCAACACTGCTGGTCTAAAAGGCAGTGAACCCCGCATTCGTGTTGTCATTTGTGGATCACAGTGTATGGGAAATGATCCGGAGAGCTGCAAACGAGCCACGGATTAGTCCGGGAATTCGGCTCCATGTCAATCGGCTTCAGCCGCGGCGCGCTTTCTGGAGCGCCAGGGAGATGTTCGCAAGCCCCTGCTCAAGCTCCTCGCGCCGGGGCCAGCCGAACCCGATGCGCATGTAACGCCGGTCCATCTCAAACCAGTGGCCAGGCCCGACATAAGTTCCGTATTCTTCATTGAGTATTTTGTAAAAGGCGTCTACATCCACATCCGCGCCCGCCTTGATTCTCGGGAAGCACACCACGCCGCCGCGCGGCTCCACCCATTCCAGAATGTCCTGGCCGTTCATCCAGTCCCGCACGATCCCGAACGCTGTTTCAAGATACTTTTTCACCTGAACAAGGGTTTCCTTTTTGCGGCGCAGCAGATTAAGCGCCAGGAATTCGTCCACCACGGAATTGCAGATGAAAATCTGCTCCTTGGCGGCCAGAAACAATTCCTGCAGCTCTGGGTTGCGGCACAGAATCCAACCCGTGCGGATGCCGGGCATGCCGTAGGTTTTGGAGAGCGAGGACACGCTGATGACACCGGGGCCGAGGGTCGCGGCCCAGGGTATGGGATCGCTGAAAGCCATGTCGCGGTAGGTTTCGTCCACGAGCAGGAATGCGCCGTGTGATTGCGCTATGGCCGCGATTTCAATGAGCTGGTCTTGTGGCATGACCGCGCCCGTGGGGTTGTGCGGCGAGGTGAGGCTGATGAGCCTGGTGCGCGGCGTAATCAGTGCGCGCAGCCGGTCCGTGTCTATGCGGAAGCCGGAGTCGAATTCGAGTTCGAGCAGGGACATGCCGCAGCCGATGGCGCGCGGGGTCTCGATGTTGGTCGCGTAGTTCGGGCGTGCGACCACGATGTGGTCCGAAGGTTCCAGCAGCGAGGTGGCCACGATGAACAGGGCCGCGGCCGCGCCCACGGTCACGATCACATCGTCCGGGGTAAACGCTTCGTGCTCCGATGCGATGATCTCGCGCAGGGCCGGATCCCCGGTGTGGTCCGTGTAGCACAGCAGAAGCCCGGCCATGTCCACATCCAGGAACCCGGCTTTCATGTCGGGCATGGAGCTTTCCGTGAGATTGCACTTGATGCGGTCGTAGCCGAGTTGCTCGGGCGATTCGATCTCGATGGGCATGCGTCTGTATTTCATGGAATCGGGCCTCCGGGGCGCGGTGTGCGTGCGGAAAAAGTATAACCGGAACTCCTGCCCTTGTTTTTGTGTGTTAATAAAATTAGATTTTACATGATGCGCATTTCCATCTTTCAGCGGAATGTGGAGGGAACGATGCTTCAGTTGTTAAAAACTAAAGACTGCGGCGCA
>JAGUYV010000310.1 GCA_020061125.1 bacterium
GAAAACGCCCTCGTGCAGAATCTTCCCGTTGGCCACGCAGTTGAGGGCCACGCCTCCGGCCAGGCACAGGTTCTTGAGGCCGGTTTCGCGCCGCACGAAGCGCGCGGTGTTGAGCATGATTTCCTCGGTCACGGCCTGCACGGACGCGGCCATGTCCATCTCGCGCTGTGTGATGGGCGATTCGGGTTTGCGCGGGGGGCCGCCAAAAAGGGCGCTGAACCGCGCGTTGGTCATGGTCAGCCCGGCGGGGTAATTGAAATACTTCATGTTCATCTTGAATGAGCCGTCCGGGCGAATGTCAATCAGTTCCTTTTTAATGAGGTCCACGAAGCGCGGCTCGCCATAGGGCGCCAGGCCCATGAGCTTGTACTCGCCGGAATTGACCTTGAACCCGGTGTGGTAGGTGAACGCGGAATAGAGCAGGCCGAGCGAGTGGGGGAAGCGCAGGCGGTTGATGAGGCGCACGCGGTTGCCGCGCCCCGCGGCGTAGCTGGTGGTGGTCCACTCGCCCACGCCGTCCGCGGTGATGATCGCCGCCTCCTCGAACGGGGACGGGAAAAACGCCGATGCGGCGTGGGACTCGTGGTGTTCCGCGAACAGGATTTTGCCCTTGAACCCGGTTTCGCGCGCGATGATGTCCGGGATCCACAGTTTCTTCTTGAGCCACAGGGGCATGGCCATGAGGAACGAGCGCAGGCCCAGGGGCGCGCACGCCAGATAGGTTTGCAGCAGGCGCTCGAACTTGATCAGAGGCTTGTCGTAGAAAATGATGGCGTCCAGGGCGTCCACGGACAGGCCCTCGCGGTCCAGGCAGAACGCCACGGCCTGCGCCGGGAACCCGTCGTCATGTTTTTTCCGCGTGAAGCGTTCCTCCTGCGCGGCCGCGGCGATGGCGCCGCCGCGCACCAGGCAGGCCGCGCTGTCGTGGTAAAAAGCCGAGATGCCGAGGATGTTCACCAGCGGGAAACTCCGGGATGCGTACTTGTAAATCACTATAATCATAAATATGTTCCGCGAAATGCGGGGCAAAATGACGCGCGGCTTGCGAACCGCACGATCAGGCCCGGTTGCGGCCCCACCGGCGGGCGGTTTGCAAAACCGGGCGGATCGGGAATTAAAATCTCTTTGTTGACGCTCGATTTTTTATTTGTTATATTACTGATCTGACTTTGAGCGGCTTGTTGCAGCATGCGTAAAGGAGGCTGTCTCACATAGGACGCAAACGACAAAAACAGTACAAGGCGACTTATAAAGAAGATAAGACCCGCCTTAATGAAGATATTCGCGTACCCCAGGTGCGGGCTATCAACCATGACGGAGAGCAGCTCGGCATCATCGCCACCGAAGAGGCGATGCGCATTGCAGCCGAGGCGCACCTGGACCTGGTGGAAGTGGCGCCCGATGCGGATCCGCCCGTGTGCCGCATCATGGACTACGGCAAATATCTTTACGAAAAGAAGAAAAAGACAAAGAAAAAGGTTCACATCTCGCAGCTCAAGGAAATTAA
Organism: bacterium; assembly: GCA_020061125.1. Lineage (GTDB taxonomy): Bacteria > UBP15 > UBA6099 > UBA6099 > DSWB01 > DSWB01. The sequence continues at coordinate 1,508 of JAGUYV010000310.1, forward strand.
GCTGCGTCCCAAGATCAGCCAGCACGACTACGACTTCAAGAGCCGGCATGTGGCGCGGTTCCTCGAAGACGGGGACAAGGTCAAGGTCACCATCATGTTCCGTGGCCGCGAGATGGATTTCACAGAAAAAGGAAAGGTGCTGCTGGAAAGGTTGGCCGAGGATCACAAAGAGAATTGCGCCGTGGAGCGGTATCCCAAGCTCGAGGGGCGCAACATGATCATGATCCTGGCGCCGAACAAACAACAACAACAGCAGCAGAAGTAGAGGAGACAGAAAAATGCCGAAGATGAAAACGCACCGGGGCGCGGCCAAGCGCTTCAGGACCACCGGCAGCGGCAAGATCATGCGCAAGCGCGAGGGCACCAGCCACCTGCGCCGCCGCCAGAGCAAGAGCAACAAACGCCGTCTCAACATCCCCGTTGAAGTGACCGGCGCAAACGCCCAGAAGGTCAGGCAGCTTATCGGCGACTGATTCCAGGACGATTCCCACAATCAGTGGAGGGACGATACAATGACACGCGTTAAGAGGGGAATGCCCCACCGCAGGCACATCAAGCCGATCATGAAAAAGGCCAAGGGCTACCGCGGCACGCGCAGCCGCCACTACAAGGCCGCGCATGAAGCTGTGATGCACGCCGAAGCCTACGCATACCGCGACCGCCGCAACAAGAAGCGCGATTTTCGCCGCTTGTGGATCACCCGCATCAGCGCCGCTGCGCGCTCCCACGGCATGACCTACAGCGCATTTATGGCCGCGCTCAAAAAGGCGGGGATCGATCTCAACAGGAAAGCCCTGTCCGAGATGGCCATCCATGATGCCGACGCGTTCAGCCAGCTCGTGGAGCTTGCTAAAGAACACGCCGCTTGAGCCTTCCCGGCATCGCAAAAAGCACTGACCCGCGCCGCTTCCGACCCATCGGCAACAAAGCCGGAAGCGGCGTTTTCTATTGCCCGGACTTTTTCGCGGAGCGCCGCGGCGGGCAGCCAGGAGGTTCCACGCCATGAAAGTCACCATCGTTACCAGCGCGGACAACCCGCAGGTGCGGGACATGGCGTCCCTGCTCACCGCGCGCGGGCGCCGCAAAGGCGGCACCTTCCTGGCCGAAGGTTTCAAGGTGATCGAGGAAGCCGCGCGCGCGGGCCTGGTCCCGGTGCGCCTGGCCGTGCAGAACGAGGTCATCGAGTCGGACCGCATGCGCGCATTGCTCAAGCTGCCGGGCGTGGACGCTGTGCCCGTGCTCAAAGTCCCCCGCGGCATTATCAAGAAGCTCTCGGCCGTGGAGACGCCGCAGGGCGTGGTGGCCGAGATCCGAAGGCCGGACCCCCTGC